>NZ_JBHWZP010000168.1:0-20639 GCF_042728395.1 Streptomyces sp. NPDC060205 | reverse complement strand
GGAAGAGGCAAGCGAATCATGATCGCTGGTCGTGAATGAAGGGAAGGTGACCATCAGACACGGCACGGATGGCAGCGGCGGCGGGAGACGCGGGTGAGCGAGCAGCATGGGCGTGACTGGGCGCGCATGACTCCGGACGACTTCGACCAGGACGCGCCACTGCGCCCGGTCGTACCCGCCGGGCCGGAGGCCGTCCCAGCCGTACCGGACGAATACGGCACACCGCCGCTGTTCGGGGACGAGACACCCGACGCACGCCTCCGGGCGCGAAAAGGCGTGGCCACGCCCCCGGATCAGCCCACGCTGTTCTGAAGCCGGGAGGATCTCGATCGGTCGGAAGGAGGCCGTTGCCGGCGCGGTGGCCTTCGCCGGCGAGCAGCCCGACGAAGCCGAGACCAGCGGAACCGGCGAGAGCGGCGAGAGCGGCGAGAGCGGCGAGAGCAATGTGCCTTCCGCTGTGTGGGTACATCGAGTGCCGCTAGCGGCTCGCGTCCGGCCGTGCGGCAGCCGCTGCCGTGGCGGCCGACGCCAGGGGGTCGCGGGCCGGGTGGCCGAGGAGGTCGGTGAGATCGGGAGCGGTGCCGTCCAGGAAGCCGTGCCGGACGGCCGAGGCGATCGACACGAGCATGGGCGGCTGGAACGGCAGCAGCCCCGGCGACTCGTCCAGAAGCCTGCGCCGGTACTCCCCCAAGCCGATGGCGCGATGCCGGACCCCCAGCCTGTCGGCCACCTGACCTGCCGTGATCGGCGTGCCGACCAACTCGTGGACCCGGCCGCGGTGCCGTGCCGGGTCCGCCGCGACGGTGGCCGCGGCGTCGGCGAGATCCTCCCGTACGACCGCTGCCAGGGCGCCGTCCCCGAAGGCGGACTCCACCCCCTCGCCGGCCCATGTCAGCAGGCCGCCGAAGAGTTCGGCGTACAGACCGTTGCGCAGGATCGTCCAGTGGAGTCCGCTTCCCCGGACCAGGCGCTCGGTGGCCCGGTGCGCCAGCGCGAACCCGAGATGGTCACCGGCCGCGGTCAGGCTCGTATAGACGACGTGGTCGACACCGTCGCGCACAGCGGCGTCCAGGACCGCCGCGTGCCGTCCGACGACCTGGTCGTCCTCCGCGTATCCGGCGGAGATCAGCACCAGGGTCGACACCCCGGCGAGGTCGAGGCCCGCACGGTCGTCGAAGTCGAGCTGTTTCGTCCCCGGCGCCGGCGTGCGGCTGCCGCCCGTGGCCGCGACGCCGCCCGCGCGCAACGCCGCCAGGGTTGCGGAACCGAGGTTCCCGGCTGCTCCCGTCACCAAGATCATGCCCATCACAGTCTTCCGTCGTGGTTCTCGTCGGTCATTACGATTGATCCTTGATCGCACGCTGACCGGCCACAAGAAGGCAGTTCGATGTCACTCACGCACACCGGGGTAACCACCCCCGCCGCCCTCGACCCCTGTGGCCTCGAAGAGCACCCCGACTGCGGCATACGCGATGTGCTCGACCGCATCGGCGACAAATGGTCGGTGCTCGTGATCGTCGAACTCGCGGGCGGGCCACGCCGCTTCCGGGAACTGCAGCGCGCCGTCGAGGGCATCTCGCAGCGCATGCTCACCCTCACCGTCCGCAGGCTCGAACGGGACGGCCTCGTACTGCGCACCGTCTATCCGACGGTCCCTGCCCAGGTCGACTACCGCCTGACCGGGACAGGAGCCGACCTGACGCACCTGGTCAAGGCGCTCGCCGACTGGTCGCTCGCCCACCGTGCCGATATCGCAGAAGCACGGCAGTCGTACGACCGGACCCACCCCGACCACGACATCCGCTGACGCGGGGCGCCGCCACCGGGACGCGGCTGGTCGGCGGTGCGCGGCGGAGCTCCCCCGCTCCCTCGAAGACTCCTCTCGAAGACTCCTCTCGGAGAGCTCTCCTCGGCGACGGTCAGGGCTGTCGCCGAGGAGCCTTCCGCTGGTCACCGCGGTGCCGCGCGGGACCTACTGGTTGCTGAAGGCGGCGTCGAACGACGCCTGCGGTGTCGGCCACAGCAGGGAGCGTACGAATCCGACGGCTTCGGCGGCACCGTGCAGTCGGTCCATGCCGGCGTCCTCCCACTCGATCGAGATCGGACCGCTGTAGCCGATCGCCTCCAGCGCCCGGAACGCGTCCTCCCACGGGACGTCTCCGTGCCCGGTGGACACGAAGTCCCAGCCCCGGCGCGGGTCGCCCCACGGCTGGTGCGACCCGAGGACCCCGGCCCGGCCGTTGCGGGGCCGCAGCCGGGTGTCCTTGCAGTCGACGTGGTAGATGCGGTCCTTGAAGTCGGTGATGAATCCGACGGGGTCGATGTTCTGCCACATCATGTGGCTGGGGTCCCAGTTGAAGCCGAACGCCGGGCGGTGCCCGATGGCGTCCAGGGTGCGCACGCTGGTCCAGTAGTCGTAGGCGATCTCGCCGGGGTGGACCTCGTGCGCGAACCGGACGCCCTCGCTGTCGAAGACGTCGAGGACGGGATTCCAGCGGGCCGCGAAATCCTCGTACCCGGCGTCGATGACGGAGGCGGGGACCGGCGGGAACATGGCGACGTACGGCCAGATCGATGAGCCGGTGAAGCCGACCACGGTGTCGATGCCCAGCTTGCGGGCCACGCGGGCGGAGCGCTTCATGTCCTCGGCGGCGCGCTGCCGCACCCCTTCGGCGTCGCCGTCGCCCCAGACGTAGGGCCGCAGGATCGCCTGGTGGCGGAAGTCGATGGGCGCGTCGCACACCGCCTGCCCCGCCAGATGGTTGGAGATCGCGTACGCCTTGAGGCCGTGACGGTCGAGGATCTCCAGCCGCGAGGTCAGGTACGCGTCGTCCTCGTCGGCGCGCCGCAGATCGAGGTGGTCTCCGGACGCGGCGATCTCCAGGCCGTCGTAGCCCCAGGAGGCGGCCAGTTCAGCGACCTTCTCGAAGGGAAGGTCGGCCCACTGGCCGGTGAACAGGGTGACGGGGTGCGTGGGTTCGGTCATGCTCGCTCCTCGGTGTCGGGCGCGGTGTCGATCCAGGCCCCGTTGTCGCGGGCGGATGCCAGGACGGCTTCGGTGAGGCGGGCCGCGCGCAGTCCGTCGGCGAACGTGGGCATCCCGGCGGGCACCTGACCGCGGATGGCGCTGTAGACGTCGGTGACGAACGCGGTGAATGCGTCCTGGTAGCCCAGGGGATGGCCGGCCGGCAGCAGGGACATGCGGGCGGAGTCGGGGGCTGCCGACCGGGGATCGCGCAGCACGGTTTGCGATCCGTTCGGCCTGCCGATCCACAGTTCTTCGGGGCGCTCCTGCTCGAAGCGCACGCTCTGCCGGGTGCCGTGCAGCTCCAGGGTGAGGCTGTTCTTGCGGCCGGGCGCGAGCTGGCTGATGAGCAGGGTGCCCAGTGCGCCGTCGCCGAGTTCGACGATCAGGGCGGCGATGTCCTCGTTGGTCACCGGATGATCGCCGCGGCTCGTGAAGACGGTCCGGGTCCGGGCGGTCAGGCGGTGGATGCGCTGTCCGGTGACGAACTCGATCAGGTCGCACAGGTGGGAGCCGATGTCGGCGAAGGCCCGGGAGGGGCCTCCCTCTTCGGCCCGCGCCCGCCAGTTGTCGTCGCTCGCCTGCAGCATCCAGTCCTGGAGGTAGGAGGCGTCGAGGGTGAGGACGGTCCCCAGTTCGCCGTCGGCCACCAGTGCCCGGGCCTGGCGGGCCATCGGGTGGTAGCGGTAGACGAAGGGCACGGCGGCGACACGGTCGGCCGCGCGGGCCGCCTGCACGAGGCGTGCCGCCTGCGCGGCCGTGGTGGCCAGGGGTTTCTCGCAGATGACATGCGTGCCCGCGTTAAGCGCGGCCAGTGCGTGCTCGGCGTGCAGGTGGTTGGGACTGCAGACGTGGACGACGTCCAGGTCGCGTGCGCAGGCGAGGGCGTGGGCGTCCGGCTCGTACCGTTCGACGTCGAGGTCGTGGGCGGCCTGCTTGGCCCGCTCGGGAGTGGAACTGGCCAGAGCGACGAGACGGCCGCGGGCGGCCCGGCCGGCGCGGGTGTGCACCGTGGCCATGAAGCCGCCGCCGATGAATCCGGCGCGGATGGGTGGGGTCACAGGGTGGCTCCGTAGGGGTCTCGGTCCTCGGGTACGAGCTGGAGGCCGTCGATCCTGCTGGTGACATGCACGGTCTCACCTGCGGCGGCGGCTTCGTCGATGGCCATGAGGGCGTCCAGCACGTGGTAGCCGAGTTCCCCGGTGGCGATGTGCGGCTGCTCGGCGCGGATGGCGCGTGCCATGTCCAGCACGCCCAGGCCGCGGCCCGACGCGACGCCGACGGGCGGGACGGTCTCCCACACCGGTTCACCGCCCGGCTGGGGGACCCGGGTGATCCGCACGTCGCCGGCGAACGTGTTGGGATCGGGCACGACGAGGGTGCCCTCGGTTCCGGTGATCTCGACGACGCCGGTGCGGGTGAGGGGCGAGTCGAAGCTGAACGTGCTCTGGCTGACCGCGCCGGACTCGAACCGGGCGATGGCGGCGATGTGGGTGGGCACGCCGACGGCGAAGTCCGTGCCGGCTCTGGCGCCGGTGCGGATGGTACGGAAGGGACGGCCGGTCGAACCCACGGCGGAGACCCGGCTGATGGAGCCGAACAGGCTGACCAGGGCCGTCAGGTAGTAGGGGCCCATGTCGAAGAGAGGGCCCGCGCCCTTGGCGAAGAGGAACTCGGGGTCCGGGTGCCACAGGTCCGGGCCCGCGTACTGCATGACGGTGTACGCGGACAGCGGTGTGCCTATGTCGCCGCGGGCGAGGGCCCTGCGGGCGGTCTGCAGACCGGGGCCCAGGACGGTGTCGGGCGCGACGCCCACGCGAAGGCCGGCGGCGGAGGCGGTGTCGAGGAGGGCCCGGGCGCTGAGCCGGTCGATCGCGATGGGCTTCTCCGACCAGACGTGCTTGCCGGCGGCGATGATCGCCGAACTGACCTCGGCATGGACGGCCGGGACGGTCAGGTTGACGACGATGTCGATGCCGGGGTGCGCCAGGACGAGCTCGGGCGCTCCCCACTGCGCCACCTCGTACTTCTGGGCCTGGCTCCGGGCCCGTACGGTGTCGAGGTCGCCGACGGCAAGCACACGTACATCGGGGAACGCCGTGAGGTTGGTCAGGTACTGGTCGCTGATGTTGCCGGCGCCGATGAGACCGACACCGACCGGAGTACGTGTCGTCATCAGGCGATGCCCCTCGCGGCCAGGTAGCGGACGGCGGACTCGATGCCCTCGAAGATGTCACCGTCGTAGTGGTCGAACTCGATGATGGCGAACTCGGCGTGCGGGGCGGCGGCCAGCGCCTCGTCGAGCGGCACGTGTCCCTGACCTGGGGCGACCTGCCGGGTGTCGGCGGGATCCAACGGGACCCCGGAGAAGAACGGGTCGTCGATGATCGCGCCGTCCTTGACGTGCAGGGCCCTGACCCGCGTGCCGAGGCGTTCCAGCAGCCCGACCACGTCCTTGCCGCCCGCGGAGGCCCAGTACAGGTCTATCTCCAGGTCCACACCGGGGTCGAGGAGGCTCACGAAGTACTCGAAGGCGCTGGAGCCTTCGACGGTGTGGACGAACTCCTGGGAGTGGTTGTGGTAGCCCACGCGCAGCCCGTGCTCCGCCGCACGGTCCGCCGCTTCGTTCAGGAGCGCGGCCGTGCGGGCGATCTCCTTCTCGTCGGTCCACCGGGCCGCGGGTACGAAGGGGTCGATGACGAGTTCGAGGCCGAGCCGCTCGGCGGCGGCGAAGGTGTCGTCGAGCGACGGGATCTCGGCGCCGTCGGGGCGCTGGGTGGACAGCAGTTCGGCGTGCCCGGTGCGGGCCGCCAGCCCGTGGCGGTCCAGCGCACGGGACAGCTCCTCGGCGCGGTGTACGAAGCCGAACACCTCCACCTGGCTCAGCCCGAGCCCGGCGATCCTGGCGAGGGTGGCGTCCTGGTCGGCTTCCAGGGCATGGCGGACGGAGTAGAGCTGGAGGGACAGCTGCGGCGTGGTCATGAGCGACTTCCTCTCGGGTTCGACGGCCGTGCGACGGATACGCCCTGACAGGAGCGTGGCGGTAATACCTGCACCCGTGCCGGTATTACCGACGAGAGGGACAATACCTACACCCCTGACGGTTTTCTACGGTGAGTAGCATTCCGATATGACTAGGGCTGAAGCGGCGACGCGGCCGGCGACCTCACGCAACTACCCCAAGGGCGAGCGGCGGCGGGCGCAGATCATCAAGGCTGCGCTCACCGCGTTCGGTCAGGTCGGCTACCGCAACGCGAGCACGGTTCAGCTCGCCGCGGCCTGCGGTGTCTCCCGGGCCGGCCTCCTGCACCACTTCCCGACGAAGGAGTCCTTGCTCGAAGCCGTCCTGGAAGAACGTGAGCTCCAGGACGACCAGCACTTCTTCCGCACCGATGGCGACCCCATCGACGGACTGGAGTACTTCGCCAGCATGGTCCGCCTGGTCGCCCACAACCAGGCGAACCCCCTCGTCGTGAGCCTCTTCGCAGTGCTGTCCAGCGAGGCGACCACCGCGGACCACCCGGCGCGGCCGTACTTCGCCGCCCGCTACGAGCGGGCACGCAGTCAGATGACACAGGCCGTCGAGGATCTCGCCGCCCGCGATCTGCTGCACTCCCATGTCGCCCCGTCCGGGCTGGCGGTGAATCTCATCGCCCTCATCGACGGCCTCCAGGTCCAGTGGCTCCTCAGCCCGGACACCATCGACATGCCCGAGCACCTTCGGAGCATGCTGCGCAACGTGATCCGCGTCGAACTGCCCCTCTGAGCAGCCACCGGCCACCGCGCCTCGCAGGCAGGCTCCGCTCGCTCGGGCGCCCGGCCGGCCACCCGGAGCCCCTGCCTCGCCCCGGTAGACGGCCGTGCCAGGTCGCTCAGACACCGTCGCCCGGCCTGCCGGGTGACCTGGCGATCTCCTGCTCGGCGGCCTCGATGATGGCCAGCGCGGCGGCGGACGCCGCCGCAGGATCGCGGGCCTCGACGGCCCGCACGAGGGCGCGGTGCCCGGGAAGCGAGGCTTCCACCGCGCCGGCGGTCTGCGTGCTGACGACGAAGCTGTGCTCCAGCGCGATGTCGACGGCGCGGCCCAGAGAGCCGAGCAGCCGGTTGCCGCTGGCGTCGAACAGGGCTCCGTGGAAGGCGATGTCGGCCTCGACATAGCCCCTGCGGCCCGGCTTAGCCGCCGCGGCCTCCATGGCCGCCAGGGCGTCGTACAGGACGCGTATCTCCTCGGGGCCCGCCCGCTCGGCGGCGAGCCGGGCCGCCTCGGGCTCCACGATCCGCCGCAGTTCACCCGTGTCGCGCAGCAGGGCCGCGGCGTCCCCGGCCTGTTTCCAGCGCAGCACGTCACGGTCCAGATGGTTCCACTGCTCCGCAGGCAGCACGCGCGTACCGGTGCGCGGGCGTACGCGCAGCATCCCCTTGGCCACCAGCGCCTTGACCGCTTCCCGCAGCACCCCCCGGCTGACGCCGATCTCGGCCGCGAGCGCGTCCTCGACCGGTAGCGCCTCCCCCGGCTGCCACGCGCCACCCACGATGCGCCGCCCGAGCTCGTCGGTCACACGCTGATACAGGGTCAGAAAGTGCACCACGATCTCTGCCCGCCCCCTGGACGCCATTCATCGAATCATTCAATGATTGTGGTGCAGGGTACGGCCTGCGGGTCCCCACCCGGCAACGCCCCATCGCGAGCGGACGACACGACAGCCACGGGAGCGCCCTCATGACCGACGGACAGCAGACGAGCCGCCGCAGCCAGGCATGGTTCGGCGCACACGGCCGCAGCGGGATGGTGTACCGCTCCTGGATGCGCAACCAGGGACTCGGGCACGAGGTGTTCGACGGACGTCCCGTCATCGGTATCGCGACCAGCGCCTCCGAACTCGCCCCGTGCAACGCCCATCTGACCCAGGTCGCCGAAGCCGTCAAGCGCGGAGTGTGGCAGGCGGGCGGCCTGCCGCTGCAGTTCCCCACCATGGCCACCGGCGAGACCCTGATGCGCCCCACCGCGATGCTGTACCGCAACCTCATGGCCATGGAGGTCGAGGAGCTGATCCGGGCCAATCCCCTCGACGGTGTCGTGCTGCTGTCCGGCTGCGACAAGACGACCCCCGCCATGCTCATGGGTGCCGCCAGCGTCGACCTGCCCGCCGTCATGGTCACCGGCGGGCCCATGCTCAACGGCAAGTACCGGGGCCAGGACGTGGGATCGGGCACCCATGTGTGGAAGTTCGAGGAGGACCTCAAGACCGGCCGGATGACCGAGGAGGAGTGCTTCTTCGCGGAAGGGTGCATGGCCCGTTCCCACGGGCACTGCATGACGATGGGGACGGCCTCGACGATGGCGTGCATGGCCGAGGCGCTCGGCATGCAGCTGCCGGGCTCGGCGGCCTGGCCCGCGGTCGACTCCCGGCGGATGGAAACCGCGCAGGCGGCGGGGCAGCGCATCGTCGGGATGGTGGAGGAGGAACTGCGCCCCTCACACATCCTGACCCGGGAGGCGTTCGAGAACGCCATCCGGGTCAACGCGGCCATCGGCGGCTCCACGAACGCCGTCATCCATCTCATCGCCCTCGCGGGACGCGTCGGCGTCGAGCTGGGCCTGCGGGACTTCGACGACCTGGTCCGCGCGGTGCCGACCCTGGTCAACCTGATGCCCAGCGGCAAGTACCTGATGGAGGACTTCTGTTACGCGGGCGGCCTGCCCGCCGTCATGGCCGAACTCCTCGACGGCAAGCTGCTGCACGGCGAACAGATCACGGTCACCGGACGCGGCATCGCCGAGAACACCCAGCAGGCCGAACGCATCGACTCCGACGTCATCACCCGCCTCGACGCCCCCTTCCAGCCCGCCGGCACCGGTATCGCCGTCCTGCACGGCAACCTGTGTCCCGACGGCGCCGTGCTCAAGCAGTCCGCCGCCTCACCGCACCTGCTCACCCACCGCGGCCCCGCACGCGTCTTCGACTCCCCCGAGGCGTACCACGAGGTGGCCGACGATCCGGACCTCGACGTCGACGAGAACACCGTCATCGTCATCCGCAACGCCGGCCCCAAGGGCTACCCCGGCATGCCCGAGGTCTCCAACGTCCCCCTGCCCACCAAGCTGCTGAAGGCCGGGGTCAAGGACATGGTGCGCGTCTGCGACGGCCGGATGAGCGGCACCGGGTACGGGACGGTGGTCCTGCACGTGGCGCCCGAGGCCGCGGTCGGCGGACCGCTCGCCCTGGTGCGCGACGGGGACCCGGTCGTCCTCGACGTCCCGAACCGCACCCTGCGCCTGGACGTGGACGACGCCGAGCTGACACGACGCCGGCAGGCATGGAGGGCGCCCGCCGAGCGGCACACCAGCGGCTACGCCTGGCTGTACACCCAGAACGTGGAACAGGCCGACCAGGGCGCCGACTTCGGCTTCCTGCGCGGCAGCCGCGGACACGAGGTGCCCCGCGACTCGCACTGAGCCCGCCCCGGCGACCGTACCCCCTGTATCCCCCGACCCAGGAGAACATCGATCGTGGAACCGGCAGCAGCGCGCCCTCGTCCGCTCCTCACCGCCGCCTCCGTCCTGCCGCAGGACGCGGACCGGGCCGTCCTCGTCGCACGCGTCCACAGCCCGGAATGGGACGGACCGTGCGTGGCCGCGGTCCGCGGCGAGCACGTCGTCGACCTGACGGCCCTCGCACCCACCGTCTCCGACCTCATGGAACGCGACGACGCGGCCGACATCGTCCGCGAGGCCGACGGCGGACACGTCTGGCGTCTGGACGACCTGCTCGCGGCACCGGCCGGCCGGCGCGACGTCGCGCATCTACTCGCCCCCGTCGACCTGCACGTGATCAAGGCCGCGGGCGTCACCTTCGCCCGGAGTCTGCTGGAACGCGTCATCGAGGAGCGCACGGGCGGCGATCCCGCGCAGGCCGCGCGGGTACGGGCCCACATCGGGCAGCTGGTCGGCGGCACCCTCGACGGCATCCGTCCCGGCTCGCCCGAAGCCGACAAGGCCAAGGAACTCCTCGTCGCCGAAGGACTGTGGTCGCCGTACCTGGAGGTCGGGATCGGGCCGGACCCGGAAGTGTTCACCAAGGCCCCGGTGCTGTCCGCGGTCGGCACCGGCGCCGACATCGGAGTGCTCGGCGCCTCGGTGTGGAACAACCCCGAACCCGAGGTCGTCCTCGTCGTCGACTCGCAGGGCCGGGTACGCGGCGCGACGCTCGGCAACGACGTCAACCTCCGCGACATCGAGGGCCGCAGCGCCCTGCTGCTGTCCCGCGCGAAGGACAACAACGCCTCCTGCGCGATCGGCCCGTTCATCCGTCTGTTCCAGGACGACTTCGGGCTCGACACCGTACGCGGGCTCGACCTCGACCTGCGGGTCGACGGCACGGACGGCTACGTCCTGCACGGCAGCAGCTCCATGCGCGAGATCAGCCGTGACGTACTGGATCTGGTGGCCGCCACGCACGGTCCGCACCATCAGTACCCGGACGGCTTCGTGCTGTTCACCGGAACGCTGTTCGCCCCCACCGAGGACCGGCAGGCACCCGGCGCGGGCTTCACCCACGAGTACGGCGACCTCGTGCGGATCTCCAGCCCGCGCCTCGGCGCTCTGGTCAACACCGTCGTTGCCAGCGAGCAGGCCGCGCCGTGGACGTTCGGCGTACGGGCGCTGCTGCGCAGCCTCGCCCGGCGCGGCCTGCTGTGAGCTGCGGCGGGCGCCGCGCGGACCCGGTTCACGTCCGGGCGACCGGCTCCTGACCGACCGTGGCGTGCAGGTGCCGCGTGTGGTCCACGTGGCGCTCCGCTCCGGTCAGCGTGACCCTGGCCGTCAGGCGCGGATCCGCGCTGGAGGCGGCCAACCGCACCTCCAGCTCGCCGGGTTCGACGACACGGCGGCCGTCGCGTCCGGTGAAGGAGGCGAGGTCGGCCGGGACCGTGACCCGCAGGCGCCGGGCCTCGCCCGGCTCCAGCGCGACCCGGGCGTAGCCGACGAGGCGCTGCACCGGCTGGACGACGGAGGCGACCGGGTCGTGCAGATAGACCTGGACGACCTCGGTTCCGGATCGTCCGCCCGCGTTGCGGACGGTGAAGGAGAGGGTGAACTCGCCGTCCGTCGGGGCCTCCTGGGCGTCCACGGTCACATCCGTCCAGTCGAACCGCGTGTAGGACAGGCCGTGGCCGAAGGCGAACGCGGGGGTCGGGTCGACGCTGGACACCTCGCTCGCGTGCGCGAGGCGCGCCCCGAGGTAGGTGGACGGCTGGGATCCCGGACCGCGCGGCACGCTGACCGGCAGGCGTCCCGAAGGGTTGGTACGGCCGCTGAGGACCCCGGCGATGGCGTGGGTGCCCTCCTCCCCCGGGAAGAAGGACTGCACGATCGCCGCGGACTCCTGCGCCGCGCGGCCGAGGGCGTACGGTCGCCCCGCGAGCAGCACGGTGACCACAGGTGTCTCCAGATCGAGCAGGGTGTCGAGCAGTTGCTGCTGGGCGCCGGGCAGCGCCAGAGTCCCGACGTCGCACCCCTCTCCGCTGGTGCCCCGCCCGAAGAGTCCGGCGCGGTCGCCGAGCACGACCAGGGCGACATCGGCCTCGCGTGCCGCCCGGGCGGCCCCGGGGAGACCGGAGAGATCTCCGTCGTCGATTCCGGTGCCGCGCACGACGGTGATCTCGGCATCGGGGAACTCGGCGGCGAGCGAGTCCCGCAGGGTCGGCAGCTCGATGCCGAGCGGGGTGCCGGGGTGGCGGACGCCGATGTGCTGGGGGAAGGAGTAGCAGCCCAGTACGGCGGCGGGTTCGTCGGCGTTGGGACCGAGCAGGGCGATGCGGCGTGGCCGCCCGAGCGGCAGGGTGCCGTCGTTGCTCAGCAGCACGACCGCTTCCTCGGCGACCGTACGGGCCAAGGCGCGGTTGTCCGGACCGTCCAGGTCGATCCTGCCGCGCAGGGCGGCCGGATCGTCCAGGTCCGCTCCGTCGAGCGCGGCCGGCACGGGGTTCCAGTCCGGGTCGAGCAGGCCGAGCATCGCCTTCTGGGTGAGTACCCGGCGCAGGGCACGGTCGACGGACGATTCCGGTACGCGGCCGTCGGCGACGGCCTCAACCAGGGGCTCGCCGTAGGTCTTGACGCCGGGCAGTTCGACGTCGACGCCCGCACGCAGCGCCGTGCCGGCGGCGCCGGCCCAGTCGGCCGCGACGCCGTGCAGGGTCTTCAGGAAGGCGATGGCGAAGTAGTCGGCGACGACGGTGCCGTCGAAACCCCATGTGTCGCGCAGCAGCCCGGTGAGCAGTTCCTCGTCGGCCGCGGAGGGTATGCCGTCGGTGTCGGTGTAGGCGGTCATCACCGACCGCGGTCGGCCCTCGCGGACGGCCATCTCGAAGGGCGGCAGCAGCACGTCGGCGCGCTCACGCGGGCCCACGGGGGAAGGCGCGAGGTTGCGGCCGGCGCGGGAGGCCGAGTAGCCGACGAGATGCTTGAGCGTCGCGACGATCCCGGCGGACTCAAGGCCCTGCACGTAGGCCGTTCCGACGGTGCCGACGAGGTACGGGTCCTCGCCGATGGTCTCCTCGACCCGGCCCCAGCGGGCGTCACGCACCACGTCCAGGACGGGCGCGAGACCTTGGTGGACGCCGACGGCTCGCATGTCACGGCCGATGGCGGCGGCCATGCGCCGCACCAGGTCCGGGTCGAAGGTGGCGCCCCAGGACAGCGGAACGGGGTAGGCCGTCGCCCCCCAGGCGGCGAAGCCGGCCAGGCACTCGTCGTGCGCGAGAGCGGGGATGCCGAACCGGTTCGTGGCGGCGATACGGGCCTGGGTGCGGGCCAGGGACAGCGCGCCCAGTGCGGGATCGACCGGGACCGTGCCGAAGGGGCGGGTCAGCTGGCCCAGCCCGACGGGCAGGAGTGTGCCGAGATCGAGGGGTTCCTCCATGTCGTGCTGATGAGGGGCCACCTCGTCGCCCTGATCGGAGGCGCCCACCCATATTCCGTACAGCTGGGCGGTCTTCTCCCGCAGGGTCATCGCGTCGACCAGGGCGTCGACTCTCGCGGTGACGGAAACGGTGGGGTCGTTCCAGAGGAAGACTCCGGGGGTGTCCTCCGCGGCCACGGTGGCGTTCATTTCCCTCCCAAGCCCGCCAGCCCCTTGACCGAGGCGTGACGGACCAACAGGTAGACGGGCAGATCTCGGTACGGGGCGGATGGCGGCCGGGGGGCGGCGTCGCTCCCCGGTTCACTTCGCCGGCTCCTCGCGGCACGAGGCCGCCGCTTTGTCAACGGCTGAATCCGGCGGTCAGCCCGCTCAGCAGCTGGCGCCGGCCGAACGCGTACAGCACGAGGACGGGCAGGGTGGTCAGGACGACTGCGGCGACGACGGCAGGGACGTTGACCCCGTACTGGCCCTGGAAGGTCCACAGGGCGAGCGGCAGGGTCCGGCGGTCGGGGCTCTGCGTCAGGATGAGCGGCAGCAGGAATCCGTTCCAGATGGTCAGTGCGTTGAAGATGGTCACCGTGAGGATCGCCGGGCGGGTGAGCGGTGCCGCCAGCCGCCACAGCGTCGTCCACTCGGTGGCGCCGTCGACCCGCATCGAGTCGAACAGTTCCTTGGGCACGTCGCGGATGAAGTTGGAGAGCACCAGTACGGACAGCGGGATGGCGAAGGCGATCGAGGGGAGGATCAGCGCCGGCAGGCTGTCGTACAGCTGCAGTTTGATGATGATCAGGTAGACCGGGATCACCGTCGCCTGCAGCGGGATGGCCAGGCCCATGAGGAACAGCCCGTTCATGGCCCGCAGCGTCCGCATGCGCCAGCCGCGCACGATGGCGTACGCGGCCATGAAGGAGAAAAGGACCGCCGGTACCACGGCGCCGGCGGTGACCACGACGCTGTTGACGAAGTAGCGCAGGAAGTCGGACTCGATGACCAGCCGGTAGTTGTCCAGGGTCGGGTCGGCCGTAGGCACCAGCGGGTTGCTCGCGTAGTAGCGGTTCTGGGCCTTGAAGCTGGTGATGAGGGTCCAGTACAGCGGTACGGCGACGACGACGAGCCAGAGCCAGCCGGCCAGGCCGCCGGCCCAGTTGCGCCTGCGGGCCGCCGGACGGGACGGATCCTGCGGCTCGCGGTGGCCGGCCTGCTGCGGTCGTCGCGATTCGGTCAGTGTGCCGGTCACGTCAGGCCCCCTCAAGTTGGCTCGCGCCGGCGTCCCGGCCCCCGAGCCGGCGCAGCAGCAGCGCGAGGGCCAGACCCACCAGGACCAGGATGACCGCGATGACGCTGGCCGGTCCCATCAGGCTGGCCTGGAATCCCCGCTTGTACATGTCCAGTGCGAGGACCCGGGTGGCATCGCCGGGTCCGCCCTCGGTCAGGATGAAGATGAGGTCGAAGAAGGTCAGCGAGCCGACCACCATCAGCGTGGAGGAGGTGATGATGGTGTATTTCAGCTGGGGCAGCGTGATGCTGAAGAACTGCCGGATCCGCCCGGCGCCGTCCAACTGCGCGGCCTCGTAGAGGGACTTCGGGATCTGCTGGACGCCGCCCTGGTAGATCAGGGAGTGGAACGGGATGAACTGCCAGGAGACGACGAAGACCACAATGGCGAACGCGAGCCCGGGCCGTCCCAGCCAGTCCTGGCTGAGCACCTGGATCTTCAGCCCGGCACCGAGTCCGAAGTTGGGGTCCAGCAGGGCCTTGTACGCGAGCGCGATGGCCGCGGAGCTGAGCATCAGCGGGACGAAGTACACCACGCCCAGCACGGCACGGTAGCGCTGGCGGCCCGCCATGAACGTCCCGAGCAGAATGCTCACCGGCGTCTGCACCGCCCAGGAGACGGCCATCACCAGGAACGTCACCCAGAGGGCGTGCGGCAGCCCGGGATCGGTGAGTACCGCACGCCAACTGGTCAGCCCCGACACATGGATGCCGCCTATGCCGTCCCACGTCGTGAAGCTCAGCGCGAAGACGCCGACGAGCGGGATCACGGCGAAGCCGACGAAGACCACCAGCGCCGGCGCCGCCAGCCACGGCAGGATGCTGCGCGGCCCGCGACGCGGCTGCTGACTGGTGAGTGCGCTCATGCGCCGGTGACCGCGTTGAGGTTGTCGGCGAACTGCTTGGGCGAGATGGACAACTGGAACAGTTTGACGATGTTGTCCAGCAGGGTCTCGGCGGCCGTCGGACTGAGCGCCTGGTCCCAGGACTGGCCGAACACCTTGGCCTTGGTGGCGATGCCGTAGGTGAACTGCAGGAAATCGGCGTTCTTGGCGGCGGCCAGCAGCTTCTCGGTGCCCAGCCGGATCGGGACCGACCCGTTGTCGATCCACTTCTTCACCTCGTCGTCCTGCAGGACGCCCTTGGCGAAGAAGTCCTTGGCGGTCTTCTTCTGCTCCGAGCCGGCTTTCGAGGACAGGGAGAGGTACTGGGCGGGGTTACCGACGGTGTCGCCCGGATCGCCCCTGCCGCCCTCGACGGGCGGGAAGTTCATGTAGCCCAGCCCGCCGCTGGAGACGAAGT
Source organism: Streptomyces sp. NPDC060205 (assembly GCF_042728395.1). Taxonomy (NCBI): domain Bacteria; kingdom Bacillati; phylum Actinomycetota; class Actinomycetes; order Kitasatosporales; family Streptomycetaceae; genus Streptomyces; species Streptomyces sp. NPDC060205. The sequence goes on along the minus strand of NZ_JBHWZP010000168.1, from coordinate 5,117 downwards.
CCCCGCCCCGTGCCTGCTGGATGCCGTACGACCATGCGCCGTGCAGCATCATCGCGGCCTTGCCGGTGTACAGCAGCGCCTGGTCGGCGTTGGAGTCCGCGGTGATGGAGGAGAAGCCCTTGATGAATCCGTCGGCCTTGACCAGCTCCTGCACCTTGGTCAGGGCGGTGATGGCGCGCGGGTTCGACCAGGCGTCCTTCTCGCCGTCGATGACGGCCTGGAAGACCTCAGGACCGCCGATGCGGTCGAACAGGAACTCCAGCCACATCATGTTCGTCCACCGGGACTGGCCTCCGAGGGCGAACGGGGCGATGCCCTTGGCGTTGAACCTGGGCACGAGCGCCATGATGTCGTCCCAGGACTTAGGCGGTTCCACCCCGACCCGGTCGAAGACCTTCCGGTTGTAGTAGAGGATGATCGGCTGCACGGTCTCGCCCGGCATCGCGTAGATCTTGCCGTCGACGGTCGCCGCGTCGAACGAGGAGGGCAGCAGCCGCTTCTTGACCTCGGGGTGTTCGTCGAACCACGGGGTGAGGTCGTCGACCTGGCCCGCCTTCACGTAGGAGCGCAGCGTCCCGCCGCCCCAGCCCCAGATGATGGTGGGCGCCCGCCCGGCACCGATGGCGGTCTTGATCTTCGTCTTGTACGCGTCGTTCTGGAAGGTGGTGTCCTTGATCTGCTCCTTGGGACGGGCCTTGTTGAAGGCGTCCACGGCGCCGGCTCTGACCCCTTCCTGAGGCTGGCCGTTCAGGTACCAGTAGGTCGCTCCCCCGCCCGTGCCGGGACCGGAGGAGCCGCAGGCCGCCAGTGCCGCGGAGACCGGAACACCGGCGGCCAGGCCGAGGAGGGTTCGCCGAGAGAGGTGGATCTCCATGTCTTTTCTCCGCACTCGGAAGCTGTGGGCTTCTCATGAGTCATGCCGAAAAGTTTTCGAAATCTCTCTGTCCAAGCTCTGTTCGTGCAAATTAGATTTCGGTCTGACGCCGTGTCAAGGTGCGTGCGGCCACATTGCAAGGCGGTAATTCGCTGCGTACTATCCGGTACGGGCCATCCCCACAGGACGTCGCCCAAGTTCGAAACTTTTTCGGTCGATCGGTTCCATGCGCACGGGCAGGACCGACCGCCGACTCACCACACCGGTGGACCCACAGCTGGGAGGAACCGATGCGGCCGAAAGCCAGACGCACCACCCTGGCGGACATCGCCCGGGCTGCCGGGGTCTCCGTCGCCACCGTGTCCAAAGTGGTCAACGGCCGCGGTGACGTGGCCCCCCACACCCGCACCCGGGTACAGCAACTGCTGCATCAGCACCACTACCTCGCACCCGTCTTCCGCCACACCGGAGCCGTCCAGAGCCCGACCATCGAGGTGCAGTTCCAGGGCGGCCTCAAGTCGTACGTGGCCGAGACACTGGAAGGCATCGTCGACGCCGCCGCCGAACTGGGCGCCTCGGTGGTGATCAGCAAGGCGTCCCACGCCCCCCACTGGGCCCGGGATCTCGTCTCGGCCGGACGCCGCGCCGTCATCGCGGTCACCAGCGTGTACACGGCGGCGCACCTCAACGAACTGGCCCGTTCCGGCCTGCCGTTGGTCGTGCTGGACCCGCTGCATCTGCCGGACAGCCGGGTCAACAGTGTCGGGGCGACCAACTTCGCGGGCGGTCTGGCCGCGACCCGGCACCTGCTGTCCCTGGGACACCGCCGCATCGCCTATCTCGGCGGACCGGCGATGGCCGTGTGCAACCAGGCACGCGTGCACGGCTACCGCGCCGCCATGGAGGCGGACGGAGCGCGGGTGCCCGATTCCTACGTCCTGCCCGGGGAATTCACCTACGAGACCGGTCTTGTCGGCGCCGCGGCACTGCTGGACCTGCGCGAACCGCCCACGGCGATCTTCGCGGGCAACGACGAGATCGCCCTGGGCGCCATCGAGACCGCCCGCACCCGCGGCCTGCGCATCCCCGAGGATCTGAGCGTGGTCGGCTTCGACGACACGAGCCTCGCGCAGATCACCTCACCGCCCCTGACGACCGTGCGCCAGCCCCTGCGGGAGATGGGCGGTGCCGCCCTGCGCACCGCTCTCCGGCTGGCAGGCGGTGAGAAGGTCGAGTCCCACCACATCGAACTCGCCACCGAACTCGTGGTGCGCGCCTCGACGGCGCCGCCCCGCGAAGAAGCCCGGGCGCACGGGTAGCAACGGACGACATCGCCTAGCGCTGTCCAGTCATGTGGTCGGCGTGCGCGCGGGTGACGTCGTACTGCCAGAACGGCCGGACGAGCAGCGCTGCGCCGAGGACGATGACGAGGCAGAGCAGTGCGCTGCCGCTCCATGCGAGGCCGAGGCCGGTGGCCGAGGCCATCGCACCGGCCCGCAGGTCACCGAGGCGCGGCCCGCCCGCGACGACGACCGTGAAGACACCCTGCAGACGACCGCGCAGGGCGTCGGGTGTGTACGTCTGCAGGATCGTCTGGCGGTAGACCGCGCTGACCAGGTCGGCCGCCCCGGCCGCGGCCAGCAAAACCACGGCGGCCAGGAGATGGTGGACCGTGCCCGCGAGGGCGACGGCCGCCGACCAGACGACCACCGCGAGAGCCAGCGCCCGCCCCTGACGGCGGACCCGGCCGATCCACCCGCTGAAGAGTCCGGCTGCCACCGAGCCGATCGCGATGGCCGAGTACAGCAGGCCCGCTCCGCCGTGGAAGCGCGACTGGGCGGCTTCCGGGAACAGGGCGGTCGGCATGGCCAGTGTCATGGCCGCGATGTCGACCGCGAAGGACATCCACAGCACAGGGGCGGCCGCGATGAAGCGCAGCCCGTCCAGGACCGGCCGCAGCCCGCCGGCCCGGATCGGTGTGCCGGTCGGCCTGACCGGAGGGAGGCGGAAGGCCGAGTACAGCAGGAGGGAGAACAGCAGGGCGTCGGCGCCGTACGCCCAGCAGTAGCCGTTCGGCAGGGAGATCAGGGCGCCGGCCACCAGGGGGCCGGCGACCTGCCCGATATTGCCGGCGGTGAAGTACAGGGTGTTCGCGGCGGGCACCAGAGGGGTGGGGACGACCCGGGGGATGATGGCGCCGCGGGCCGCGGACGACATGGCGAACGCACCGGCCTGGACGGCCACGAGAACCAGGATCAGCGGTACCGATCGCAGCGCCACGACCGCCTGGAACAGCAGCGCCAGCGTCGTCCCCCAGGTGACGAACGCCGAGGCCAGGTACAGCACGCGGCGGTCGAACCGGTCCGCGACGACGCCCCCGTACAGTCCGAAGACCACGAGCGGCACGAGTGCGGCCAGTCCGGTCAGGCCCACGGCCAGGGAGGACCGCGACAGCGCGTAGACCTGCACGGGGATGGTGACTCCCGTGACCATGGCCCCGATGTAGGCCGCGCTCTGCCCGATCAGCAGACGCCGGAAGACGGGATGCGCCAGAGGACGGGTGTCGAGCGCGGCACCCCGCAGGCCCGAGGTGACGCGCGTTTTCAGCGAGTGAGGGCGGACGGAGGACCGGGGGTCGGCGGACGGGAGCTGCGGCGTCGTGGGCATGGTCGTCACGCTCGCAGGGCCGCACGGTGTGCCGCTTCCGTTATTCTGCCGTCGTATGTCGGAAAACGGCCAGGCGGCGCAGAGGGACAGGGAACCCAGGGATTCCACCCACGCACATCTCGCGGGTGAGGTCATCGGGCGCCACCAGCACGGCTACCACCAGCTCCTGTACGTCAGCGCCGGCGTCCTGGCGGTCCAGACGGGCGAGGCGTCCTGGGTGGCGTCGAGCGCCCGCGCCATGTGGATCCCGGCCGGGACCTGGCATCAGCACCGGGTGCACGGACACAGTTCCGTGCACACCCTCGGTTTCGCCGTCCATGACGTCCTGCTCGACTCCGGGACCCCGGCCGTCGTGGCCGTCGACGCCCTGGTCCGCGAGCTGATCATCGCGTGCAGTGAACCGGCCCTGCCCGTGCCGGAGGCCAACCGCCTCCGCGCCGCCCTGCGGGACCGGCTGCGGCGGGCGCTCATAGAGCCGTTGACGCTGCCCATCCCGGCCGGCCCTCTCCTGCGGGAGGCCTGCGCACTGGTGACCGACGATCTCCAACACCCGCGCACCGCGGTCTGGTTGGCGCGGCGCATCGGCGTGAGCGAGCGCACCCTGGCCCGGCTGTTCAGGACGGAACTGGGCATGACGTATCCGCAGTGGCGGACCCATGTGCGGGTCTTCCACGCCATGGTGCTGCTGGCGGAGGGCGCGAACGTCAGCGAGGCGGGACGGCGCTGCGGGTGGGCGACGACCAGCGCGTTCATCGACACGTTCAGCCGCACCATGGGGCAGACGCCGGGCACCTACCGTGCTGAATCCGGCGCGGGAGACACATGAGACGGGGGCACGGGCCCCGGCCGACGAACTGAACCGCGCGAGGGTCCAGGCCCTCAGACGGGTGGCCAGTTGCGCAGGGCCGCGTCGGCCATCTCCTGCAGTTCGTCCCGGCCGACACCGCTGGCGGCCTGTACGGCGATGCCGTAGCCGAAGGTGGTGACGTAGCGGGCCAGCAGTCCCGGATCGGTGCCCGCGGGCAGGTCTCCGTCGTCCACGGCCCGCTGGAACCGCTCACGGAGGCCGGAGTGGCCGTCGTTGCGCCAGGCCACGAGGAGGTCGCGGACCTCCTGTCCGGAGTCGCTGACGGTCAGCGCGCTCTGCACGCCCAGGCACCCGGGAGGGCCGGCCGGCCGGGTGGTGGTGCGCACGGTGCCGGCCAGCACCGCGGTGGCCGTGCCCAGTGCGGTCGGCTCCTCCAGGGCGCGTGCCATGTACGCGCTCGGGCCCTCGGTGTAGCGCTCCAGCACCTTGCGGAACAGCTCCTCCTTGTTGCCGAAGGCCGCGTACATGCTGGTCGTGGAGATGCCCATCGCGCCCGTGAGGCCGGCGGTGCTGGCTCCCTCGTAACCGTGCCGCCAGAAGACCAGCATGGCGCGCTCAAGCGCCTCGTCGGCATCGAAGCCCCGCGGGCGGCCGATCGGGCCGTTCTGTTTCTTCTCCGCCTGTTTCCTGTCCACATCCACTCCCTCACCCTACTCCTTCCGCAGCGATCGTTGCGGAAGTGCTACCGTCGGACTTCCGCAACGATCG
>NZ_JBHWZP010000167.1:0-20640 GCF_042728395.1 Streptomyces sp. NPDC060205 | reverse complement strand
CCTCAGGAGGGGCTGCGCCCCATCAGGGGCGCGGGGAACTGCGCGGCCCGCCCCCACCGGGCCGCGGACAGCAAAAACGTGGGGCGCCCCAGAGAAGAGGGCACCCCACGTCAATTCCGGCCAAGGCCGAAGGTCGAACAGAGCGTCAGCTCAACCGAGTCGCACGTCTCAGACGTCGAACTCGTCACGCCGACCCCGCTCACCCTCAGGCGAACGCCGCTCCGGCCGCTCACGATCCGGCCGCTCACGCTCGGCGGGCCGCTCTCGCTCGGGCATCTGCTGCCCACGCTCGCCCGCCTGGTCACGCCGCTCGCCGAGCTTCTGCTTGGCGTTGCGCTGAAGCTCTTCGGTCTTGTCCTGGAACTGGTCCTTCATGGCCATGAGGTTCACTCCCGTTTGTGGGTGAGGGGGTTGGGCCTCGACCAGAGTTACACGCACGGACATTGCGCGCATTTCGATCAGTCACGGTCGGTGACGCACCGTGTCCCGCCCGGCCTGATCAGCCTCCCCACCTGCACCGACGAGCCCCGTACCGACGCTCCCCAGCCTCGGTGCGAACCGCCGCATCTCCCGCTGCCCGACCGTTCCGATGAGCGCGGGGAGATAGCCCCGTACCCCCTGCATCCCGCGCAGCCACCACTGCCCGTACACATGACTGGACCTCCGCTCGATCCCGGCGACGATCCGGTCGACGGCCGGCCCCAGCGGGTACGTCTTGTTGGCGGGCCACGGCAGCCGCTGGCGCAACTCCCGCATGACGTCGTCCTGGTCGGCCCCGCGCACCATGTCGGTGTCGGTCCAGGAGAGGTACCCGACCCCGACGCGTACGCCCTGGTAGCCGACCTCGGCCCGCAGGCTGTGCGCGAACGCCTCGACGCCCGACTTGGACGCGCAGTACGCGCTCATCATCGGCGCGGGCGTGATCGCGGCGAGCGAGGCGATCTGGAGCAGATAGCCGCGGCTCTCCTGGAGGACGGGCAGGAAGGCGCGGGCGGTGACGGCCGACCCGATGAGGTTCACCTCGATGACCCGCCGCCAGGCGACCGGGTCGGAGTCGACGAACGGACCGCCGTTGGCGACCCCGGCGTTGGCGACGACGATGTCGACCTTGCCGAACCGCGCCTTCACCTCGCGTGCGACCTCGGCCATGGCCTCATGGTCGGTGACGTCGGCGTGCCAGTACCCGCTCTCGCCGTGCAGCCGCCCGGAGACGCCCTTCAGTTCCTCGGGTTCGAGGCCGACGAGCGCGACGGTGGCGCCGCGGGCGGAGAGCTTGCGGGCGAGGAGTTCCCCGACGCCCCGTGCGGCCCCCGTGACGACGGCGACCTGTCCTTGAAGACCGACCCTGCTCATGCGCCCTCCTTGATCACTGCGTATGTGGCGACGAGGGCCCGGATCCGGGTGGTGACCAGGTCGGGGGCCTCGATGGGGGTCATGTGCCCGATGCCGGGCAGTTCGGTGGAGCCGACGCAGTGCGGCAGCGCGGCGACCAGCGAGCGGGCGTGCACGGCGGGCGTCAGCCGGTCCGCCGTACCCACGACGACCTCGGTGGGGACGCGCAACTCCCGTACCGCGTGGTCGAGATCGAGCAGGTCGAGCACCTTCGACCAGGAGTGGCGCACCTGCCGGGGGCACGCGTGCACGATCCGCGCGCACGCGTCGACCATGGCCGGCGCCGAACCGGGGCCCATGGTCCCGTACTTGAGGATCCGCCGGGCGAGCGGTGTGACCGGTCCGAGCGGCGCCCGCGACCCGAGGATCTGCTTGGTCAGCCAGGTACGCGACCGCCCGGCCCGCATCGGCAGTACGAGCGACTCGGCGACCAGCCGTGAACTGCCCGTGCTGCACAGGAGTACGGCGGCGGCGTGCTCACGGAACCCGGCCCGTTCGGACGCGGCGATGAGCGTCATGCCGCCCATGGAGTGCCCGGCGAGGACGGCCTTCTCGCCCGGTGCGAGGGTGGCCGCGAGCACGGCCTCCAGGTCGTCGGCGAGCCCGTCCGTGCTGCACGCGGGGCTCGCGGGGCTGCGCCCGTGCCCGCGCTGGTCGTAGACGATCACCCTGTGGTCGGTGGCGAGCTCCCGTATCTGCGCGGCCCAGAAGGCGGTCGAGCACGTCCAGCCGTGCGCGAGCACCACCGCGGGGGCGGCCGGGTCGTCCACGGCTCCGTGCACCTCGACGTGCAGCCGCGCCCCGTCGGCGGAGACCGCCGTCAGCTCGCGCGCGGGGACGGGCGGCGCGTAGGGACCGGAGGCCTCGCGCGTCAGTCGGCTCATGCTTCTGCCTCGGCCTTCTTCTTGGTACGGGCGGCCGGTGTCGCGGGCTGCGCGGCCGATGCCGGTACGAGTTCGGGTTCGGGTTCGGATGGGGGCGCCGGTGTGGGCGCGGGCGCGCGGATCAGGTCGTACTCCGCCAGGTCCACGTGCCGTGTCGCGCCGCGGAACTCCGTGGTCGTGCCCGGCCAGACGGTCGTGTTGACGCCGTTCTCGTCGAGGTACCAGCTGTTGCAGCCGCCGGTGGACCAGACCGTGCGCTCCATGCGTTTCTGGACGCGGTCGTTCCAGGCGTCGACCGCGCCGGGGCGTGCGTCGAGGGCGGCCCGGCCGCCGAGCACGTCCAACTGGCGTACGTAGTCGGCCAGGTAGTTCAGCTGGGACTCGATCATCAGGATCATGCTGGAGTTCCCGAGGCCCGTGTTGGGCCCGATGATCGTCATCCAGTTGGGGAACCCGGCGGCGGTCGCGCCCCGCAGGGACCTCATGCCGGACGCCGACCACGCCTCGGCGAGCGTTCTGCCGTCCGCGCCGACGACCCGGTCGGCGATGGGCATGTCGGTGACGTGGAATCCCGTACCGAAGACGATCGCGTCGACCTCGGCCTCGCTGCCGTCGGCGGCGACGACGGTGGAGCCGCGGACCTCGCGCAGTCCGCTCGCGACGACGTCCACATTGGGCTTCGCGAGGGCCGGGTAGTACGTGCTGGACAGCAGGATGCGCTTGCAGCCGATGCGGTAGGACGGGGTCAGCTTGGCCCGCAGTCCCGGGTCCTTGACGGCCCTGAACATGTTCCGTCTGGCGATCTCCTCGACCAGCCCCAGCTCGCCCGGGCGCTTGGTGAACGCCTGGACCTGCAGCTCCCGGATGCCCCACAGGAGTCCGCGCCGCAGCCGGGCCGTGACGGGCAGCGTCCGGTGCAGCAGCCGCTCGGCGCCGCTGACGGCCCGGTCCATGCGGGGCATCACCCAGGGCGGGGTGCGCTGGAAGAGGGTCAGTTTCGCGACCTCGGGCTGGATCGCCGGCACGATCTGGATGGCGGAGGCCCCGGTGCCGATCATCGCGACCCGCTTGCCGCGCAGGTCGTAGTCGTGGTCCCAGCGGGCCGAGTGGAAGACCTTGCCGGGGAAGGTGTCGAGTCCGGGGACGTCCGGCACCTTGGGGTCGGAGAGCGGCCCGGTGGCGGACACGACGAGGTCGGCGGTGAGGGTGCCGCTGCTGGTCTCGATCACCCAGCGCAGCCGCTCGCCGTCCCAGGTCATGAGCTTGACCTCGGAGTTCAGGCGCAGATGGGGCCGCAGTCCGAAGGTGTCGGTGACGTGCTCCAGATAGGCGCGGATGTGCTCCTGCCCGGAGAAGGTGCGCGGCCAGTCGGGGTTGGGCGCGAAGGAGAACGAGTAGAGGTGGGACGGCACGTCGCAGGCGCAGCCGGGGTAGCTGTTGTCGCGCCAGGTCCCGCCCACGCTGCCGGCCCGTTCCAGGACGACGAAGTCGGTGACGCCCTCGCGGCGCAACCGTACGGCGGCTCCCAGCCCGCCGAAACCGGAGCCGATCACCGCCACCCGTACATGTTCGTGCTCGGTCATCCCGATGCCTCCATGCCGCGTCCATGCCACGTACGACCGCGCCAGTGAACACTGGCGCAATGGGGAGACTAGAGCAGCTCCGTACTCATGGGTAGGGGTTGCACACAGGAAAGTTACCGGCGGTACGACATAGGGTGCCGATGTGGCGGACAAGCGGGAGTACCGAATGGAGGAGCTGGCCCAGCAGGCCGGCATCACCGTGCGCACGCTGCGCTTCTACCGCGAACGGAAGCTGATCCCGCCACCGCGCCGCGAGGGCCGCATCGCCTGGTACGACGAGGACCACCTCGCCCGGCTGCGTACGATCGCCGCCCTCCTGGAGCGCGGCCACACCCTCAGCGGCATCGCGGAACTGGCCGAGGCGTTCGACCACGGCCGCGACGTGGGCGAACTGCTGGGGCTCGGCGTACCCACCGAGGAGACCCCGGTGCGCCTGTCCCCCGAGGAACTGGCCGACGTCTTCGCGGGCCAGGCCACCTCGGAGAACCTCGCCGCGTCCCTGGACCTCGGCTACCTGGCCACCGACGGCACGGACATCGTCCACATCAGCCGCCGGCTCCTGGACACCTCGGCGGCGCTCGTCCGCGAGGGCATCCCGCTCGCGGACATCCTCGCCGCCGCCCGCCGCGTACGCGAACACGCGGACGCCCTGGCGGAGTTGTTCACCGAGGTGGTCCTCACAGCCGACCGCACACCGGAGGACCTCCAGCGACTGCGCCCCCTGGCGAAGAGCGTGGTGGAGGCGGAGCTGTCGATGGCGCTGGACCGACGCCTGCAGAAACGGCCGTAGGCGCCCCTGGCACCTACGGCCGCACCCGCCGGCCACCTGTCATCGATCATCGGTCACGCGTCACCTGTCGTAGACGACGGTCACCGGCGCGTGGTCGGACCAGCGCTCCCCGTGGGTCGCCGCCCGCTCCACGAATCCCTTGACGGCCCGGGCCGCGAGTCCGGGCGTGGAGACGTGGTAGTCGATCCGCCATCCCGAGTCGTTGTCGAAGGCGCGCCCGCGGTAGGACCACCACGAGTACGGCCCGTCGACGTCGGGGTGCAGCGCGCGCACGACATCCACGTACCCGCCCCCGCCCTCTGCGCCCCCCTCTGCCTCCGCTTCGGCGAAGACCTTGCCCAGCCACTCCCGCTCCTCCGGCAGGAAGCCGGAGTTCTTCTGGTTGGCCCGCCAGTTCTTGAGGTCGGCCGGCTGGTGGGCGATGTTCCAGTCGCCGCACACGACGACCTCGCGCCCCTCGGCGGCGGCCCGCACGCGCAGCCCCTTCAGATGGACGAGGAACTCGTCCATGAACCGGATCTTCTCGTCCTGCCGCTCGGTCCCGACCTCGCCGGAGGGCAGGTACAGGCTGGCGACGGTGACGCCGGGCAGGTCCGCCTCGACATAGCGTCCGCTGCCGTCGAACTCGGCCGACCCGAAGCCGACCTGGACGCGGTCGGGCTCGCGGCGCGTGTAGAGGGAGACACCGGCCCGCCCCTTCGCGGCGGCGGGCGCGTGCACGACATGCCACCCCTCGGGCTGCCGTACGCCCTCCGGAAGCTGCTCGGGCTCGGCCCGCACCTCCTGGAGGCACAGCACATCGGCGGACGTCTCCGCCAGCCACTCCACGAAGCCCTTTTTGGCGGCGGCCCGGAGCCCGTTTACATTCACAGAGGTCACAGTGAGCACCCGGGCACGATACCGGCACACTGGACGAGCACAGCGCACCTGCCCACTTCCCCCCTACTGCATAGAAGTACGATACTTAGCATGGATATACGCCGGGTCGCCTTCGACCACCCCGACGCCGTCAAGCTCAACGACGAGGTGCAGGCCGAGTACGCCGTGCGCTACGGCGACGAGGGCGATGTCACCCCGCTCGACCCGTCGATGTTCGATCCGCCGCTCGGCCTCTACCTCATCGCGTACGACGCCGACGGCCGGCCCGTGGCCACCGGCGGCTGGCGCACCCAGGACGAGAACGACGAGGGCTACTCGGACGGCGACGCCGAGCTGAAGCGCATGTTCGTGATCGGCGAGGCCCGCGGCAACGGCCTCGCCCGCCGCATCCTCGGCGCCCTGGAGGCCGACGCCCGGGCGGCGGGCCGCACCCGCATGGTCCTGGAGACCGGCAACAAGCAGCCCGAGGCCATCGCCCTGTACGCGTCCAGCGGCTACGAGCCCTGCGCCAAGTTCGGCCACTACCGCTTCCACAAGGACAGCCGCTGCTACGCAAAGGCCTTGTGAGGAGCCACACTCCGCCGCCCTGCAGCAGGACCATCCAGGTACGCGGCTCGGGCAGCGAGTGGCCACGCAACACCAAAGAACCCCCGCCGGATCTCCCCGGCGGGGGTTCTGAGCTGCGGTGGACCTGTGGGGATTTGAACCCCAGACCCCCTCGATGCGAACGAGGTGCGCTACCAGACTGCGCCACAGGCCCTTGCAACGAGTGAAACTCTAGCATCCCGATCCGGGTGCTTGGAAATCCGTTCCCGGTGGCTCTCCCGCTGGTCAGGGGCAGGGCCTCCGGTGGGGTTCTGAGGTGTCGTCACCGGTGTCCTCAGTGGTGTCGTCACTCGTTGGCGGCGCGCGGCCGGTCGCCGTCCTCGTACTGGTCGAAGAGCGGCGTGCGGCCCCGTTCGCGGGCCCGGCGGGCCGAGGCCGCGCGGCGGGCGTCCGCGGCGCTGTCCGAGCTGTCGCTGTCGTCGTCCCCGTCGGGCTCGTCCAGTTCCTCCTGCGCCTCGGCCGCTTCGGCGGCCTCCGCCGCCTCCGCCGCCGCGCGGTCCGCGTTCGGCTCAGCCGTGCTGGACCGGGCCGAGCTCCACGCGTCGGGCGCGCCCAGGTCGACGTCGGACGTCGCACGCGGGGCGACCGGCGCCGTCACATACGTCGGCAGGGGCACCGGGACGGGGTCCCAGCTGTCGCCGCGGGCGGGGCCGTTGCGGCGCTCGCGCTGCTGGTCGACCCACTCCGCGTGGTCGGTCTGCTCGACGAGGGCACGGCGGTCGGCGGCGAGCGCCGACATGCCGGGATCGGTGTCGGGCTCGGGTCCGTCCTCCGGCTCGTCGGCGGCGCCCGGGTCGGCCGGGGGCCGCCGGCGCGGCTGGCGCTCCCTCAGCCGCTGCGCCGCGGCCTCGGCGTGCCTGCGGTCCATCACATAGGTGAAGCGCCGGCGCTCCTGGGAGCGCAGATACGCGATGTAGATGCTCAGCATCACGGCGGGCACCCCGGGCGCCCACAGGAACGCGAGCCCGCCGACGGCGGCGACGATCGCACCGAGTGTGAAGGCGATGAACAGCATGACGGTCGTACGCCGTCGGCGCGCGAGCACCTTCGAGCGCCGGGCGCGGGCTGCGGCCTCCGCCGCGGCGGCCCGTCGCGCGGGGGACGGCGACGCCGTGCCGTTCGACGCCTTCGTTCCGTTCGACGCCTTCGAGGCGCCGGACGTCTTCGAGGAACGGGACGTCTTCGCGGGCTTGGCGCCCTGCTGGGGCACGGGGCGGGCGCCGGGCTTGGGGGCCGTCACGGCCGCCTGCCGTGCCGCCTGCCTCGCCTCCTGCTCCGACGCCTGCTGCAGCGCCTGCTGCTGTGCGGCCTGCCTCGACGCCTGCGCCTGTCTGGAGGCCTGCGCCTGAGCCTGTGCGTGCTGGGCCTGCGCCTGGGCGTGCTGCGCCGCGGAGCGCGCGTCCCGCGCGTCCCGCGCTTCACGCGCCTCGTCGACGTTCGCCCGTACTTCACGGCGCGTCGGAGGCATGGCGAAGGCCCGGACGTCCACCGAGTCGGTGACGCCGTCCGGGTCGGCGCGCTGCTCCCCCTCTTCGGCGGAGCGCGCCTGCAGGTCCTTGGCGTATCGGCGCTCCATGCCCGCCCGTCCGGACAGAAGCCGGATGGCGGTGCTGAAGCGTTCCGTCGGACGGGCCTCGTTCAGCTCGTCCTGCCTACGGAGCCACATCGGCACCAAGTAGGCGGCCCAGGCCCCGACAATGACTGCGTAGATGAGGCCGCTGCTGCTCACGCCTCACACGGTAGAGGGGTTTGCATGAGGCCATCTGCCAATTGAGCCGGTGTGTCGCACGATCTGGCTGATATTTCGAGCTTTTTTTGTGACCGATGCGATCAGCTGGCTACCGAGAGCACGAAATTAATGCCCGAGGGTGGTCGATCACCGATCATTTTCGAACACCTATTTCATTTACGCGGTGTTCCGGGGTGTGTCCCGTGGTGAGTTTTCGGACGCGTTCCTCGTGCGTGTCCGGCGCCAGCGGGCCAGCAGTCCTTCGGGGATCTCCTCGGCGGTGAGGGCGAAGACGAGGTGGTCGCGCCAGGCTCCGTCGATGTGGAGATAACGCGGACGGAGACCTTCGTCACGGAATCCGAGTTTCTCGACGACCCGTCGGCTGGGCCCGTTCTCGGGCCGAATGCAGACCTCGATGCGGTGCAGACCAACGGTCCGGAAGCAGTGGTCGGACACAAGCGCCACGGCCGTCGGCATCACTCCGCGTCCGGCGACCGCCTCGTCCACCCAGTAGCCGATATGGCCCGAACACATGGAGCCCCAGGTGATTCCGGCGACCGTCAGCTGTCCGACGAGCCGCCCCTGGTACTCGATGACGAAAGGCAGCATCCGCCCCGCGTTCGCCTCGGCGCGCAAATGCCGGACCATCTGCCGGTACGTCGGCCGGTGGGCGATCGGCCCGCTGGGCGTGGGCGGCGGAATGGTCGCCTCCCAGGGGCGCAGCCAGTCCCGGTTGCGCCGGTTCACATCGCGCCAGGCTCGCTGGTCGCGCAGCTTTATGGGCCTGAGGACCACATCGCCGTGCGCCAGCTCGACCGGCCAGGATGGGCTGTTCAGCTCGCACCCCCACTGCCGCTGGGTCTGGGGTGGTCGCCGCCGCGCAGCTGGTCGACGGCGTGGATCAGGAGGGGTTCGAGGACCGCGAGGCCGTCCTTGACCCCGCCGGTGGAACCGGGCAGGTTCACGATCAGCGTCCCCTCGGCGACCCCGGCGAGGCCCCGGGAGAGCGCCGCCGTGGGCACCTTCTCCCGCCCGAACGCCCTGATGGCCTCGCCGATGCCCGGCACCTCGTAATCGATGACCTTGCGTGTGGCCTCCGGTGTGCGGTCGGTGGGCGAGATGCCCGTACCGCCGGTGGTCACGACGACGCTGTAGCCGGCGCGGACGCCCGTCCGCAGCGCGTGCTCCACGGGGTCCCCGTCGGGCACCGCCCACGGGCCGTCGACGGCGAAGCCGAACTTCGCGAGCCCCTCCGCGATCAGGGGCCCGCCCCTGTCCTCGTAGACACCGGCCGCCGCGCGGTTCGAGGCCGTCACGACGAGCGCGCTGTACGGGGCGGTCAGCGCGCCGCCGATCGGCGGATCGGCCGGGGCCTGCGAGGGCGGCGGGTTCTCCGGGGCGCCCGTCATGGCCGGCTCCAGTCGCCCGACTTGCCGCCCGTCTTCTCCTCCACGCGCACGTCCGTGATGACCGCCCCCTTGTCGACCGCCTTGACCATGTCGATCACGGTGAGAGCCGCCACGGTGACCGCGGTGAGGGCCTCCATCTCGACGCCCGTGCGGTCGGTGGTCTTCACGGTGGCCAGGATCTCGACCGCGTCGTCCGCGACCGACAGGTCAAGCTTGACACCCGACACCGACAACGGGTGGCAGAGCGGGATCAGATCCGGTGTGCGCTTGGCTCCCATGATGCCCGCGATGCGCGCGGTGGCGAGGGCGTCGCCCTTGGGCACCCCCTCGCCGCGCAGCAGCTCGATCACGCGGGGCGAGACCAGGACGCGGCCGCTCGCGCGGGCGGTGCGGGCCGTCACGTCCTTCTCGGACACGTCGACCATGCGGGCGGCACCCGCCTCGTCGATGTGGGTCAGTCTGTCCTGCGTACTCATGCCGTACTCATGCTGTGGCGGCGCTCCCGGTCGTGCCTGTCGTGCGCGACACGGTACCCCCAACCCGGAGCTGTCAGCCCAGGAGGACCACGTCGACCTCGGTGCCGCTCTCCACGGACTCGACGGTCTCCGGGACCACGATCAGCGCGTTCGCGTGCGCGAGGGCCGCGATCAGATGGGATCCGGCGCCGCCGACGGGCTTCACTTCCCCGTCCGCGTAACGACCGCGCAGGAATTGACGGCGGCCGGCGGGCGAGGTGAGCGACTTGTCCGTACGGAGCGTCGCCCGGACGCTGGGCCGGTGGACGTCGGCCAGGCCCGCCAGGGTGCGGATCGCGGGGCGCACGAACAGCTCGAAGGACACGTACGAGGAGACGGGGTTGCCCGGGAGGGCGAGCAGCGGGGTGTGGTCGGGGCCGATGGTGCCGAAGCCCTGGGGCTTGCCGGGCTGCATGGCGAGCTTGCGGAACTCGATGCCGCCGCCCGCCTCGTCCTCGTCGCCGACCGAGGAGAGCGCCTCCTTGACGACGTCGTACGCGCCGACGCTGACGCCGCCCGTGGTGACCACGAGGTCGGCGCGGATGAGCTGGTCCTCGATGGTGGCGCGGAGTGTCTCGGCGTCGTCGGCGACGGCGCCCACCCGGTAGGCGATGGCTCCGGCGTCGCGGGCCGCGGCGCACAGGGCGAAGCTGTTCGAGTCGTAGATCTGGCCGTTCTCCAACTCGCCGTCGGGCTGGACCAGTTCGCTGCCGGTGGACAGGACCACCACGCGCGGGCGGGGGCGGACGCGGACGGTCCCGCGGCCGATCGCGGCGAGCAGGCCGATCTGCGGGGGCCCGAGGACGGTGCCCGCGGACAGGGCGCGGTCTCCGGCGTTCACGTCGCTGCCCTTCGCGCGCACATGCGCGCGTGCTCCCGCCGGGCGGTGCACGTGCACCTGCCCGGAGGCGCCCTCGGGGGACGTGCTGCGGGCGCGCATCCCGGAGACGGGGCCCTGGCCGAGGCCGCCGTCGGTCCACTCCACGGGGACGACCGCCTCAGCGCCGGGCGGCAGCGGGGCGCCCGTCATGATGCGGGCGGTCTGGCCGGGGCCCACGTGCAGCAGCTCGGACTGGCCCGCCGCCACGTCGCCGACGACCGTGAGGACCGCCGGATACTCCTCGCTGGCGCCCGCGACATCGGCGACCCTGACCGCGTACCCGTCCATCGAGCTGTTGTCGAAGGGCGGCAGGGACACCGGCACCATGACGTCCTCGACCAGGACACAGCCCTGGGCGTCGAGGATCTGCAGCTGGATGGGGTCCAGGGGCCGCACGGTCGCGAGGATGTCCTCCAGGTGCTCGGTCACCGACCAGAGGTGGTCCTGGCCGGTGGCACGGGTCGCGGCGGTGCTCAAATTGCTACATCTCCTCGGTGACGTAACTGCGAAGCCAGGCACGGAAGTCCGGGCCCAGGTCTTCACGTTCGCACGCGAGTCGGACAATGGCACGCAGGTAGTCGCCGCGGTCACCGGTGTCATAGCGGCGGCCCTTGAAGACGACGCCGTGCACGGGGCCGCCGATCTTCTCGTCGTCGGCGAGCTGCTGGAGGGCGTCGGTGAGCTGGATCTCGCCGCCGCGGCCGGGCTCGGTGGTGCGGAGTATGTCGAAGACGTGCGGGTCGAGGACGTACCGGCCGATGACCGCGTAGTTGCTGGGGGCGTCCGCCGGGTCGGGCTTCTCGACGAGGCCGGTCACCTTGACGACGTCGCCGTCCTCGGTGGTCTCGACGGCCGCGCAGCCGTAGAGGTGGATCTGCTCGGGCTCGACCTCCATGAGCGCGATGACGCTGCCGCCGTGCTGCTCGTGGACGTCGACCATGCGCTTGAGCAGCGGGTCGCGGGGGTCGATCAGGTCGTCGCCGAGGAGGACGGCGAAGGGTTCGTTGCCGACGTGCGGGGCGGCGCACAGGACGGCGTGGCCGAGACCCTTGGGGTCGCCCTGGCGGACGTAGTGCATGGTGGCGAGGTCGCTTGACTCCTGCACCTTGGCGAGCCGGCCGGCGTCACCCTTCTTCTGAAGGGCCGACTCCAGCTCGTAGTTGCGGTCGAAGTGGTCCTCAAGGGGGCGCTTGTTGCGGCCCGTGATCATGAGGACGTCGTCGAGGCCTGCGGATGCGGCCTCCTCGACCACGTACTGGATCGCGGGCTTGTCCACGACCGGCAGCATCTCCTTGGGAGTGGCCTTGGTGGCCGGCAGGAACCGGGTGCCGAGACCTGCTGCGGGGATGACAGCCTTGCTGATCCTTGGGTGCGACTGAGTCATGCCCGACACCATATCCGGTGCCTTTGTAGTGAATCTGTGGCTCCGGTTAATTCGCTCTCATATGAGCGCATTATGAAGGGTACGGAACAAGTCTATGAGCCACCTGAGACCTGAAGAGGACTCTGCCAAGCGTTCGTTGCGGCGGGAGATCCTCACGGTGAGGACCAGGTTGACGGCCGATGACGCGCGGGAGACGGAGACCTCTCTCGCGGGCCGCGCGCTGGAGCTGCCCGAACTGGCGCGTGCGCGCACGGTGGCGGCGTACGTCTCCGTGGGGAGCGAACCGGGCACCCGTACGCTCCTCGACGCACTCCACGCGCGCCGTGTGCGTGTGCTGCTCCCCGTGCTCCTCGCGGACAACGATCTCGACTGGGGCGCCTACGACGGCCCGGACTCGCTCGTGCCCGTCCGGCTCGGGGGCAGGACGACCCTCCTGGAGCCCGCGGGCACCCGCCTGGGCCCGGAGGCCGTGCTCGGCGCCGACGCCGTACTGCTGCCGGGTCTGGCCGTGGACGGGCGCGGGATGCGGCTCGGCCGCGGCGGCGGATCGTACGACCGGGTGCTCGCGCGGCTGGAGCGGGCGGGTACGGATCCGGCCCTCGTGGTGCTGCTCCACGACTGCGAAGTGGTGGGCCACGTACCCGCGGAGCCGCACGACCGGCCGGTGCACGCGGCGGTGACTCCGTCGGGGGTGCACCGCTTCCGCCGCGTCCAGTAGGCACCCGGTACGCGAGACAACGGCAAAGGGCCCTCCACGCGTGCGTGGAGGGCCCTTTCAGCGATGCCCGGCGGCGGTGGCTGTCAGGGTTTCAGCACCAGGCTGTCCGACGTGGCCTTGTCGACGGCCCGGTCCGAGGAGACCCACGGGAGCAGTTCGCCCTTGACCCACTTGCTGGTCTGGTCGATGTAGTGGGCGCTGTACGCGTGGCCGGAGGCCCCGGTCAGGTTGATCCACTTGGACTTGTCGAAGTTGTCGAGGTTGACCACCATGCGCATCGACGGCACCCAAACGACCGAGTAACCGCCCGCCGCGTTCCAGCCGGTGGCGTTCACCGCCGCCTCGCCGCCGCCCATGTTGTACGGGCCGCGGTTGAGCATGTACTGCAGGAAGCCGGGGCCTTCGGTGCCCAGGGTCTGGTTCTTCAGGTACAGCCGGTGCAGGCGGCCCCAGCTCCAGGTGTCCAGGTCCTTGCCGAGCTTGGCGGTCAGCTCCCAGCGGGCGTCCGCGAGGGCCCGCCCGAAGAGCTCGTCACGGGTGTCGACGGCCTTGTCGTTACGCGTCCTGGGCGCCGACCACCAGTCGTTGTCCTCGTCGTCGAGGATCTTGCGCACCACCTCGAACCAGCGGTCGCCGCCGTCCGGCTGGGCGCTGTCCGCGTCGCGCTGGCCGCACTCGCGCACCTTGTCGTCCTCGTCGTCGACCGGGCCGGTGGAGTCGGCCGGTTCGACGTACAGGCACTGGCCCTTGACCCGCAGCTCCTTGGGGAGCTTGTTGCCGAAGGCGAGCTTGAGGATGTTGCGCCAGGTCGCGTTGAAGTACGCGGCGGCGGCCGAGTCGGCGTCCTGGGTGTAGTTCCAGCCCTCCAGGAGCTTCTGCGCCTCACGGACGTCCTTGTCGGGCACGTCGATCTTGAGCAGCTTGGGCACCAGCAGCTTGGCGATCTCGCTGCTGTTGTCGAGCTGCATCTGGCGCATGTCGTCCGTGGAGACCTTGCCGCCGTTCTTGATCTTCGACGCGATGAGGTCGGAGATCCGCTGGCTGCGGGTGCCGTAACCCCAGTCCGTGGTCAGCGTGTACGGGTACTTGTCCTTGTCGACCACGGCCTGGTTGGCGGTCACGATGTAACCGCGCTTCGGGTTGTACTCGTTGGGGAGTTCGTCCTGGTCGATGTAGCCGGTCCAGCGGTACTTGGAGTCCCAGCCCGGTGACGGGAGCGAGCCGTCGCCCTCGCCGCGGATCGGGATCCGGCCCGGCAGCTGGTAGCCGATGTTGTCCTCGCGGTCCGCGTAGACGAGGTTCTGCGAGGGGACGTCGAAGAGGGTGGCCGCCTTGCGGAAGCTCGTCCAGTCGGTCGCCTTGTTGATCGCGAAGACGGCGTCCATCGAGGTGCCCGGGTCCAGCGCGGTCCACCGCAGGGCGATGCCGTAGCCGTCGCCGCGGTCGGGGGCGGCGCTGTCGACACCGGCCTTCTTGCCGACCTTCACGAGCTCGTCGTCACGGTCGGACAGCAGCGGTCCGTTGTTGGTCTCCCGGACGGTGATGGTCTTGCTCGCGCCGCCCGCGACGTCGATCTTCTCCTTGCGGGTGGTGAAGGGCAGCACCTTGTCGTCGTACTCGTAGCCCTCCCCGGTGAGCTTCTCCAGGTAGAGGTCGGTGACGTCGGCGCCGGAGTTCGTCATGCCCCAGGCGATCTCCTGGTTGTGGCCGATGACCACACCGGGCATCCCCGCGAAGGTGTACCCGGAGACGTCGTACTGGCACTTCTCGGAGACGCTCTTGCAGTGCAGGCCCATCTGGTACCAGACCGACGGGAGCGAGGGCGACAGGTGCGGGTCGTTGGCCAGCAGGGGCTTGCCGCTGATGGTGTGGGTGCCCTTGACGACCCAGGAGTTGGAGCCGATGCCGTTGCCGTTCACGCCGACGGCCTCGGGAACGTCGTCCAGCACCCCGTAGAGGCCCGACAGCTGGCTCTCCAGCCCCGCGGGCGCCTCGGCGCCGTTCGTGAGCCCACTGCCCGCCACGGACTGCGTACCGCCGGTGCCTGTGCCTGTGCCTGTACCTATGCCCGTGCCTGTACCTGTGCCGGACCCGGTGCCCGTGCCGGAGCCCGTGCTGCTCTGGGAGTACTCGCCGGTGACGGTGTCGTACCGGCCCTCCCGCACGATCGGCTTGTTCCGGTCGTACGGGTACTGCGGGTACAGGTCGGCGATCTGCTTCGGGCCGAGCCGGCTGGTCATCAGGGAGCGGTCGATCTCGTCCTGCATGTTGCCGCGCAGGTCCCAGGCCATCGCCTTGAGCCAGGCCACGGAGTCGACCGGGGTCCACTCCGTGGGCTTGTAGTCGTTGGTGAAGCCGAGAGCCGCGTACTCCAGGGAGATGTCCGCGCCGTCCTTGCCCTTCAGGTAGGCGTTGACCCCCTTGGCGTACGCCTGGAGATACTTCTTCGTCTCCGCCGACAGCTTGCTCTTGTACTCCTTCTCCGCCACCCGCTGCCAGCCGAGCGTGCGCAGGAACTCGTCGTTGTCGACCTGGCCCTTGCCGAACATCTCGGAGAGCCTGCCGGCCGTCATGTGGCGGCGGACGTCCATCTCGTAGAACCGGTCCTGCGCCTGGACGTAGCCCTGCGCCATGAACAGGTCCTCGTCGGTCGAGGCGTAGACCTGCGGGATGCCGTAGCCGTCCCGCTTGACGTCCACGGGCCCCGACAGACCGTCGAGGGTGATGGAACCCTTGGTCTGCGGGAAGGAGGCGCGGACGGTGCTGATGCTCCAGAAGGCCCCGTAGGCGACACCGCCGACCATGGCCAGAACCAGGATGATCAGGATCAGACGGGCTCTGCGCCCCTTCTTCCTGCCGGACTTGCCGGGCTTCTGACCGGAAGATGCGGTGGTGTTGGGGGGCATCGCTGTCCTTGCTGTCCTCACGCGAGCGGCAGACGGGCTTGTCCAGTTGACTGAACGCTGGAGCAACCATAGGCGCAGGGCCAACCCCGGCTTGACGCGGTGTCGGGAACCCGGGCGGACGAAAGTTCGATCTTGCCCTGGCAAGTGTCAAGAAAGCGTCAAGAGTTAGGTAAGGTAACGAAGTAGTTGCGCTGATAAAACCGATCAAACCGAGCTACTCGGAACAGCAGGATCGGAAGAACGAGAAGGGAACAGCCGCTGACTGTCCACCACCTCAACCAGCTCTTGCTCGTCTGCTCGCTCGTTCTGCTCGTCGCGGTGGCAGCGGTTCGGATCTCCTCGCGCAGCGGACTCCCCAGCCTGCTCGTCTACCTGGGCATCGGCGTCGCCATGGGCCAGGACGGCATCGGCGACGTCCACTTCGACAGCGCCGAACTGACTCAGGTCATCGGATACGCGGCCCTGGTCGTGATCCTCGCCGAGGGCGGTCTGGGCACGAAGTGGAAGGAGATCAAACCGGGGCTCCCGGCCGCCTCCTCCCTGGCGATCGTCGGCGTCTCGGTGAGCGTCGGCGTCACGGCGACGGCGGCCCACTACCTGATCGGGCTGGAGTGGCGGCAGGCGCTCATCATCGGCGCGGTGGTGTCCTCCACGGACGCGGCGGCTGTTTTCTCGGTCCTACGGAAGGTGCCGCTCCCCTCGCGCGTGACGGGCATCCTGGAGGCCGAGTCGGGGTTCAACGACGCCCCGGTCGTCATCCTCGTCGTGGCCTTCTCGACGGCCGGCCCGGTGGACCACTGGTACCACCTGATCGGCGAGATAGCGCTGGAGCTGGCCATCGGAGCGGCCATCGGGCTCGCGGTGGGCTTCATGGGGGCGTACGGGCTGCGGCATGTGGCGCTGCCCGCCTCCGGCCTCTATCCGATCGCGGTCATGGCGATCGCGGTCACGGCGTACGCAGCCGGGGCACTGGCCCACGGCAGCGGCTTCCTCGCCGTGTACCTGGCGTCGATGGTGCTCGGCAACGCGAAGCTGCCGCACTGGCCCGCCACCCGCGGCTTCGCCGACGGGCTCGGCTGGATCGCTCAGATCGGCATGTTCGTCCTGCTCGGCCTGCTCGTCACCCCGCACGAGATGGGCGACGACATCTGGCCGGCGCTCGTCATCGGCCTCGTGCTGACCATGGTGGCGCGCCCGCTGAGCGTCGTGGTGGCGCTGCTGCCGTTCCGTATGCGCTGGCAGGAACAGGCCCTGATGTCCTGGGCCGGACTGCGCGGCGCCGTGCCCATCATCCTGGCGACGATCCCGATGGTGAGCGGCATCGAGGAAAGCCGTCGCATCTTCAACATCGTGTTCGTCCTTGTCGTCGTCTACACCCTCGTCCAGGGGCCGACGCTGCCCTGGCTGGCTCTGAAACTGGGGCTGTCCAAGTCCGACTCGGAGACCGCCGACCTGGGGATCGAGTCGGCGCCCCTGGAACGGCTGCGCGGGCATCTGCTGTCCGTCGCCATCCCGGACGGGTCGAAGATGCACGGCGTCGAGATCAACGAGCTGCGGCTGCCCGCGGGGGCCGCGGTCACGCTGGTCGTCCGCGGAGGAGAATCGTTCGTTCCGCTTCCCACGACCGTGCTGCGGCGCGGCGACGAACTGCTCGTCGTGGCGACGGACCCCGTCCGGGACGCCGCCGAGCGACGACTGCGGGCGGTCGGCCAGGGCGGCAAACTGGCGGACTGGCTGGGGACGGGCGGGGGTCGCTGAGCGCTGGGCGCTGGGCGCTGGGCGGGGGCCTACGGGGGCACGGCTTGGCGGGGCCGGGTGGCGGGGCGGAGCGGGGTGAGGCGGGGCGTTGTGAAAGCCAGGCGGCCGGTTTGGAAGTGCTGGTTTTCACAGGTCTGGTCTCTGAGGGGCCTGTATCATCAAGGCACACTTGATCGAACCAACTCTGCCTGACGCAGTGCTGGCGCGACCGTATGGCGGCCGCGGCGCCCCCTTCAGTGGGCGGCCCGGTATCTACCGCAGTTCCGCGCAAGAGGACAGCTCTCGGCGCCCCGCGCCCCGCCACAGGGGCCGCGCTACCAGGCGGCAGAAAGGCACGGCCGTGGCATCCACGGTCACCCAGGGGCCCGGCGGGACTCCGGACTCCACCGGCCCTTCGGCCTCCACCGGAACGTCGGACTCCACCGCAGCGTCGGTCTCCAAGCGCCCGGGGTACGGGCAGCTGCTGCGTACGCGCGGCGCCTGGACGTTCCTGCTCCCCGGCTTCGCCGCGCGCCAGCCGTTCGCGATGCTGACCATCTCCATCGTGCTGCTCGTGCAGCACACCACCGGCTCGTACGGGACCGCCGGCGCCGTCGCCGCCGTGACCGGTGTCGCCATGGCCCTGTTCGCGCCGTTCACGGGCCGTCTCGCCGACCGGCACGGCCAGCGGGCCGTACTGCTGCCCGGTGTCGTCGTGCACGCGCTGGCGGGCCTCTCCCTGACCGCGCTGGCCCTCGCGAACGCTCCCCTGTGGGCCCTGTTCGCCGCCGCCGTGCCGACCGGCGCCTCGGTGCCGCAGGTCGGGCCCATGGTGCGGGCCCGCTGGGGCGCCAAGCTCCAGGGCTCGCCCCTGATGACGACCGCGGCGGCCTTCGAGTCCGTCACGGACGAGCTGACCTTCGTGTTCGGACCGCTCCTGGCGACCGCGCTGTGCACGGCCGTGGACCCGGCCGCGGGGCTGCTCACGGAGGCCGCGCTGACCTTGGTGGGCGGCCTGCTGTTCGCCGCCCAGCGGGGCTCCCAGCCGCCTGTGGGTGTCGAGACCGGAGCCGTGGGTGGTTCGGGGGCCGGTGACGGCGGGCACGCGCGCGTGAAGGCCGTTTCCGCACTCGCCGTCCCCGGTGTGCGGGTGCTGGTCGTGGCCTTCCTCGGCATCGGTGCCGTCTTCGGCGGCATGCAGGTCTCGCTGGCCGCGTTCAGCGAGTCGATCGGCGAGCCCGGCCTGAACGGCGTCCTGTACGGGACGTTCGCCGCGGGCAACATGCTCTCCGGCATCGTCTGCGGCGCGATCGCCTGGAAGGTGGCCCCGCGCCGCCGCCTGCTCATCGGGTACGCGGCCCTCGCGCTGACCGCCTCCGGCCTGTGGGCGGCCCAGTCCGCGGTCGTCCTCGCCGGGACCGGCCTCGTGGTCGGCATGTGCATCGCGCCCGCCCTGATCACCGGCTACACGCTGGTCGAGGGTCTGGTGCCGGCGGGCGCCCGCACGGAGGCCTTCACCTGGCTGACCGGCGCCGTCGCGCTCGGCCAGGCGGCCGCCGTCATGATCGCCGGACAGCTGGAGGACCGCCTCTGGGACGGGGCCGGTTTCCTGGTCCCGATGGGCGGCACACTGCTCGCTCTGGCCACCCTGGTGAGCCTGCGTTCGCGGCTCGCTCCGCCGGCCGTGAGCCGTACCGTCGCACGTGGCGTCGGTCACCGCGTGCCGGTGGCAGTGGACTGATCCCGAGGAATAGGTCAGTATGGACCGTCGTTAGCACTCACTGAGTGAGAGTGCCAGGAGGAAGACACAGTGCCGACCTACCAGTACCAGTGCACCGAGTGCGGCGAAGGCCTTGAGGCGGTGCAGAAGTTCACCGATGACGCCCTGACCGTGTGCCCCAACTGCAGTGGCCGCCTGAAGAAGGTGTACTCCGCAGTAGGCATCGTCTTCAAGGGATCCGGTTTCTACCGCAACGACAGCCGCGGCTCGTCGTCGAGCAGCAGCCCTGCCTCGGCGTCGAAGTCCTCGGGCTCGTCGTCCGACTCGAAGCCGTCCAGTTCGTCGGACTCCAAGTCCTCGTCTTCGTCCTCGTCGGACTCGAAGTCGTCGTCTTCGAAGTCGTCGTCCACGAGTTCGTCCTCCGGCAGCAACGCCGCCTGACGCCGTCTCGCGCCTTTTCCTGACGAAGGCCCCGTCGTCGCGCTTCACGCGCGCGGCGGGGTCTTCGGCGTTTTCGGGCTCGATGAAGGCCCGGTTAGGGTGCCCGTCATGGCGAACACGGAGAACGTCGAGATCGGCGTCATCGGCGGGTCGGGTTTCTATTCGTTCCTCGACGACGTGACCGAGATACAGGTGGACACCCCCTACGGGCCGCCCAGCGACTCCCTCTTCCTCGGCGAGATCGCCGGGCGACGGGTCGCCTTCCTCCCTCGCCACGGACGCGGGCATCATCTGCCGCCGCATCGCATCAACTACCGGGCCAATCTGTGGGCGCTGCGTTCCGTCGGCGCGAGGCAGGTGCTCGGGCCGTGTGCCGTGGGCGGGCTGCGGCCCGAGTACGGGCCCGGGACGCTGCTCGTGCCGGACCAGTTCGTGGACCGTACGCAGTCCCGGGCGCAGTCGTTCTACGACGGGGTGCCGTTGCACGACGGGGGCTTGCCGAACGTGGTGCATGTGTCGCTGGCCGACCCCTACTGCTCCGTCGGGCGCGAGGTCGCGCTCGCGGCGGCGCGCGGGCGGGAGTGGGAGGCGGTGGACGGCGGGACGCTCGTGGTGATCGAGGGGCCGCGGTTCTCGACCCGGGCGGAGTCCCTCTGGTACCGGGCACAGGGGTGGTCCGTGGTGGGCATGACCGGGCATCCGGAGGCGGCGCTCGCCCGTGAACTGGAGCTCTGCTACACGTCGATGACGCTGGTCACCGATCTCGATGCGGGGGCGGCTGCGGGGGAAGGGGTCTCGCACGACGAGGTGCTGAAGGTGTTCGCCGCGAATGTGGGGCGGTTGCGGGGGGTTCTGTTCGACGCGGTCGCGGGGTTGCCCGATGGGGGGTCGCGGGGTTGTTCGTGTGCTTCCGCGTTGGGTGGGATGGATCCGGGGATCGCTTTGCCGTAGAGGGCTCGTCGGGGTGGGAGCGGGCCGTGCCGGTACGTCGAAAGTCCGCCGCGTAGGGCTCCCGCAAAAAAGCCGGACCTTCCAACCGAGAGCCGTATGCACGGGGGCAGCGGACT
>NZ_JBHWZP010000166.1:0-20722 GCF_042728395.1 Streptomyces sp. NPDC060205 | reverse complement strand
GGCGCGTACCGGCCAGGGCCAGTTTCTGGTGGGCGTTCTTGATGACCCACTCGCTGAGCGCCAGACCGTCGTGATGACCTGGTCGGCCTCAAGGCGCGGGGAGCGCGGGAACCAGGCGTTCTCGGCGGGCCGGCCGATGTTGACCACCATCAGCGGGGTGTGGTCGCCGTCGAGGAACTCCTTCTGGACGCCCGCGAAGTCGAAGCCCGTCATCGGACCGGCCGCCAGGCCGGCGGCGCGGACACCGATGATGAAGTACGCGGCCTGCAGCGCGGCGTTGAGCGCGGCGGCACCCTCACGGGCCGGGCGCTCGGCGAAGAAGAGGTCCTTGGCCTGCGGGAAGTGCGGGAGAAGGGCCGGCAGCTCCTCGTGGAACTCGTTGTCCGCGGAGAGGATCGCGACGAGGGGGGCGGAGGCGGTCTTCGGCTGGTTGCCCTCGGCCATGTGCTGCACGAGGCGCTCGCGGGCCTCGGCGGAGCGGACCAGGGTGATACGCAGCGGCGACTGGTTGAAGGCGGTCGGACCGTACTTGACCAGGTCGTAGATCGCCTGCACCTGCTCGTCGGTCACCGGCTCGTCGGTGAAGGCGTTGGCGGTACGGGCCTCGCGGAACAGCAGGTCCTGGGCGGCGGGGTCAAGAACGAGAGACATGAAGCGAAACCTTCTCGGAGCGTGCGTCGGATCCGGGGGATCGGCTGACACGTGTCACGGTACGCCGAGTAGGTTTAAGTTTCAACCAAAAGTGGACCAGGGTGATCCGCTTCACATATGCATGGCCAGACCAATTATCTGGTCCAAGGAAAGGGCGACGCTCTCACGCCGCCCCGCCTGCTCGGACGTCTCCGCTGAGGCCCCCGGAGTCAGCCGTTGCCGGCCGCCGACCCGTCCTTCTCCTCCGCGCCCTCTTCCTCCGCCAGCGCCGCGTCGAGGCGGGCGCGGGCGCCGTCCAGCCACCGCCGGCACACCTTGGCCAGCTCCTCACCGCGCTCCCACAGGGCGAGCGACTCCTCCAGCGTCGTACCGCCCGTCTCCAGACGTCGTACGACCTCGATGAGTTCGTCGCGCGCCTGCTCGTACCCGAGCGCCTCGTCCGTCGTGCCGGCCGTGCCGGTCCTGCTGGTCATGCGTCCACCCTAGGGTCTGCCTCAGACATCGACTCGTACCGTGAACTCGCCCTCGGCGACCCGCGCCCGCAGGCCCTCGTCCGCCGTCACCTCGTCCGGGGAGCGGACGGCGTGGCCGTCGGACTTCTGCAGGACCGCGTACCCCCGCTTCAGGGTCGCGGCGGGGGAGAGGGCCACCACGCGCGCGTGGGTGTGGGTCAGCTCCGAGTCGGCCCGGTCCAGGAGATGGCCGAGCGTACGGCGGCCCCGGTCCAGGAGCGCGGCGACGTGGTCGGCGCGCTCGTCCACCATCCGGTGCGGATCCTCTATCGAGGGGCGGGCCAGCGCGTGCGCGAGCCCCCGCTCCTCACGCTCGATGAAGGACCCGACGCACCGGCGGGCACGGTCCCGCAGGAACTGGACGCGCTCGTACTCCTCGCCCACGTCCGGTACGACCTTCTTCGCGGCGTCGGTCGGGGTGGAGGCGCGCAGGTCGGCCACGTGGTCGAGGAGCGGGTTGTCGGGCTCGTGGCCGATGGCCGACACGACCGGCGTACGGCAGGCCGCGACCGCCCGGACGAGCTGCTCGTCCGAGAACGGGAGCAGGTCCTCCACGCTGCCGCCGCCGCGCGCCACGACGATGACGTCGACGTCGTCGAGCGCGTCCAGGTCCTTCACCGCCTGGACGACCTGCGGAACCGCGTGGACGCCCTGCACGGCGACGTTGCGCACCTCGAAGCGGACGGCCGGCCAGCGGTGGCGCGCGTTCTCCAGGACGTCCCGCTCGGCGGCGGAGGCGCGGCCGGTGACCAGCCCGACGAGCTGGGGCAGGAACGGCAACGGCTTCTTGCGCTCGGCGGCGAACAGCCCTTCGGCGGCCAGGGACTTCTTCAACTGCTCCAGCCGGGCGAGCAGTTCGCCGACGCCGACCGGTTTGATCTCGACGGCCCTCAGCGACAGCTGCCCGCGCGGCGCGTACCACTCGGGCTTCGCGTGGACGACGACGCGGGCGCCCTCGCTCACCACGTCGGCGACGGCGTCGAACACCTGCCGGTAGCAGGTCACGCCCACGGAGATGTCGTGCGAGGGGTCGCGCAGCGTCAGGAAGACGACGCCGGCGCCCGGGCGGCGCGACAGCTGGGTGATCTGCCCCTCGACCCACACCGCGCCCAGCCGGTCGATCCATCCCCCGATGAGCCGCGACACCTCGCTGACGGGGATGGGGGCGTCGGCGGACGTATTGAGAGCCATACGCCGAGCGTAGCGGCACCCACTGACACACTCGGAGGTCGTGACGGGGTGCGCCCCGGCGAGGGTGGTCCCCAAAGACAAAAGACTGCGCAGTTCCCCGCGCCCCTGGGCGGGACGGGGCGCAGCCCCTCCCCGAGGGGCGCGGGGAACGGCGCGACCAACCCCCACGGTCCTGCGGACGAACGCGGTTTTTGAGGGGCGCGGGGAACGGCGCGATCCGCCCCCACCGGCCCGCAGTCGCACACGGGGGCAAGGGGCGCAGCCCCAGGGACGGGACGGGTAGGGGCGGCGGGGGCGGAGAAAAAGCCCGGCTCAGCCGGACGCAGACACCCGCTGGGCGACCAGCACCCCAACCCCCACCAACAGCCACACCGCCCCCACCACCTGCGCCGCCCCGGACGCCTCAAAGATCACCAGCACAGTGATCCCCGCCCCCACCACGGGCACCACCACATGCCGCCCCCACAACACCACCCCACCCACCCCCCGCCGCCGCACGGCGAACCACCCCACCACGCTGGCGTGCAGCAACGTGAACGCCGTCAACGCGCCCACATCCACCACCGACACCAGATGGTCCATCCCGTCGGAACGCCGCGCCGCCCACACCGCGGCCACCAGCGTGATGACGGCCGCGCAGAGCAGCGCGACCCGCGGCACCCCGGAGTCCGTCCTCGACAGCGCCCGCGGCAGCCGCCGCTCCCGGGACATCGCGAACAGCAGCCGCCCTGCCGCCGCCTGCCCGGCCAGCGCCGCGAACGCCGCCCCGATCGCCTTGCTGACGGCCACCAGATCGTGCAGCCACCTGCCGACGGAGGCGTCCACGGCGTCGTAGAAGGCGGATCCCTGTTTCACCGGATCGTCGGCGAGCCGCGCCGACGACATCGGCTCCAGCAGGGCGACGAGGTACGTCTGCGCGATGAACAGCACCCCGGCCAGCGCGAGACAGAACAGCACGGCCCGGGCCACCTTCTCCGAACTGCCGGTGACCTCCTCCGCGAAGGAGACGATCGCGTCGAAGCCGAGGTACGACAGCACCGCGATCGACACCGCCCCGAGGACCGCGGACAGCGCGAACGCCCCCTGCGAGCCGTCCCCGGAGAACGGCGACAGCCACCCCCGCTGCGCCCCGTCGCGCGCGAGGACGACGACCGCCGACACGAAGAAGACGAGGAGGACCACGATCTCCATCGCGAGCACCAGGAAACCGACGCGCGCGGCGGCCCGTACGCCCCACAGGTTCAGCAGGGTCGTCACGACGACCGCGAGCGCCGTCCACACCCAGCGGGAGACGCCCGGGACCAGGGAGTTCATCGCGATCCCGGAGAAGAGGTACGCCACCGCCGGGATGAGGAGGTAGTCCAGCATCGCCATCCACCCGGCGATGAACCCGGCCTCCTTTCCGAGCCCCACGCGCGCGTAGGCGAACACGGAACCCGCCTGGGGGACGACCCGCACCATCTGCGCGTAGCTGAACGCGGTGAACGCCATCGCGACCGTGGCGATCACGTAGACCAGCGCGACCGCCCCGTGCGACCTGGCGTCGAGGGTCCCGTAGACACCGACCGGCGCCATGGGCGCGATGAACAGCAGCCCGTACACGACCAGGTCGCGGAAGCCGAGGCTGCGCCGCAGGCCCTGTTCGCCGTCGCCCGTGCGGGCCGCTGAATCCGTGTGGGACATCCATGTCTCCCGAGAGTCGTGCCGCCCGCGCCCCCTCCCGGCTCCCCGCCCCCGACCAGTCTCGCCTCGGACGTGATCTCCGACCTGTCGGGCGCACCCTTACGATGGGATGCATGACTGCTTCGACTGGCCGCCGTGTCCTGCTCGCCGCCCCCCGTGGCTACTGCGCGGGCGTCGACCGTGCCGTGATCGCCGTCGAGAAAGCCCTGGAGCAGTACGGGGCCCCGATCTATGTCCGTCACGAGATCGTCCACAACAAGTACGTCGTGCAGACCCTGGAGAAGAAGGGCGCGATCTTCGTCGAGCGGACGGCGGAGGTCCCCGAGGGGTCCATCGTCATGTTCTCGGCGCACGGCGTCGCCCCGGTCGTCCACGACGAGGCCGCGGCCGGGAAGCTCGCCACCATCGACGCGACGTGCCCGCTGGTCACCAAGGTCCACAAGGAAGCCGTCCGGTTCGCGGACGACGACTACGACATCCTCCTCATCGGCCACGAGGGCCACGAGGAGGTCATCGGCACCTCCGGAGAGGCGCCCGACCACATCACCCTGGTCGACGGCCCCGGCGACGTGGCGAAGGTCGAGGTCCGCGACCCCTCCCGGGTCGTGTGGCTCTCCCAGACCACGCTGTCGGTCGACGAGACCATGGAGACGGTCGACGCCCTCAAGGAGAAGTTCCCGCAGCTCATCTCCCCGCCGAGCGACGACATCTGCTACGCCACGCAGAACCGCCAGCTCGCGGTGAAGCAGATGGGCGAGCAGGCCGACCTCGTCATCGTCGTCGGCTCGCGCAACTCGTCCAACTCCGTACGGCTCGTCGAGGTCGCCAAGCTCGCGGGCGCCAAGGAGGCGTACCTCGTGGACTTCGCCGACGAGATCGACGACAGCTGGTTCGAGGGCGTCTCCACGGTCGGCGTCACCTCCGGGGCCTCGGTGCCGGAGATCCTCGTCGAGCAGGTCCTGGAGTACCTCACCACCCACGGTTACGAGGACGTCGAACTCGTGAAGGCGGCCGAGGAGTCGATCACGTTCTCGCTGCCCAAGGAGTTGCGCCGCGACCTGCGCGCGGAGGCGGCGGCCCTGGTGGCGCAGCGCACCGGAACCACCCCCTCGGCCGAGTGACTGTCCGTCCCACGACGTAACGTAGAGCCATGCAGATCTTCGGCGTGGACATCGGCGGTTCAGGGATCAAGGGCGCTCCCGTGGACCTGGACAAGGGCGACCTGGCGGAGGAGCGCTACAAGGTGCTCACGCCGCATCCGGCGACACCCGACGCGGTGGCGGACGGTGTGAAGGAGGTCGTCGGCCACTTCGGCTGGACGGGTCCCGTCGGTATCACCTTCCCCGGTGTGGTCACCGGTGGCTCCACCATCCGCACGGCGGCCAACGTCGACAAGGCCTGGATCGACACGGACGCGCGCGCCCTGCTCGGCGACCGGCTGGGCGGGCTGCCGGTGACCGTCCTGAACGACGCGGACGCGGCGGGCGTCGCCGAGATGCAGTTCGGCGCGGGCAAGGGCCGCAAGGGCACGGTCTTCCTCCTCACCTTCGGTACGGGGATCGGCAGCGCCCTCTTCATGGACGGCACCCTCGTTCCGAACACGGAACTGGGCCACCTGGAGCTGAACGGCCACGACGCCGAGAAGCACGCCTCCACGAAGGCCAAGGAGGACCACGACCTCTCCTGGGAGCACTGGGCGCACCGCGTCCAGAAGTACCTCGCCCACGTGGAGATGCTCTTCTCGCCCGAGCTGTTCATCATCGGCGGCGGAGTGAGCCGCAAGGCGCAGAAGTTCCTGCCGCTGATCGAGGGCATCAAGGCGGAGATCGTGCCGGCACAACTGCAGAACAACGCGGGAATCGTGGGCGCGGCAATGAGAGCGGCCCAAACGGACTGACGGACGGACCGCACCCACCCCGTCCGGGGGCGCGGGAATCCGCGGGACCACCCCCGCCCCGTAAGGGGCGCGGGGAACTGCGCGACCAGCCCCCACCGGCCCGCAGATCCACAACCTCCGCCCAGCCGGGCAGCCCGATCGCCCCGCCGGGCGGGCTGATCGGCAGCCGACCGGTCGGATCGCCCTGAAGGGCGATCAGCCCGCCCGCCGCCGCTGCGCGGCCTTCCGCGTCATCATCCGAGCCTTGCGCACGGTCACGATGACCCCGGCCAGCAGAGTCCCCCCGTACAACCACCCCGCGTGCATCGCGAGGGCGGTGACGAGGCCCATCACCCGGCCGCCGAAGCCGCCCTCGCTGTCCGCGACGGGCAGGAGGCCGACGGCGAAGGCGATCGGCACGGCGACGACCGCCGTGACGAGGTCCGCGCGCCGCACCCACACCGCGGTCAGCACGCAGACCGGCAGGAACAGCACTCCGTAGACGACGATCGACGCCCCGAACAGCAGCTGGATCAGACAGGCCAGCGCGAACATCGACGCGGTGCAGAACAGCCCGCTGCCCAGTCCGGTGAGCCGGGGGTTGGGAAACCGGCGTACCGCCTGCACCAGCGGTGAGACGGACGTCGCGGTACGCGGGACACCGGCCCCGGCCTGCCGGGCCGTCCGGGCACCGCCCCGCCCGGCCTGCGGGGGAAGGGGCGAGCCGCCTCGCGACGGCTGTGACTGGGGAGGACGCGTCCTGTGTTGCTCCACTGGTCCAACTTAGGTCGGGTTATGTGCGGAATGACCCCCTAGACACGCGCTTTGGCCGACCTTGGCCAAGCGTTCGATACGTCGCCGGTGCGAGGCGCGGCACGCCGTAGACTGGTGGATCGGCCCGAGCATCCTCCTGGCCCAGTCCTCGCCCCACACCCTCACGTACGGGAAGTCGCAACGTGTCGCTCACGATCGGAATCGTCGGTCTGCCGAATGTCGGCAAGTCGACCCTTTTCAACGCCCTGACCAAGAACGACGTGCTGGCGGCCAACTACCCGTTCGCCACGATCGAGCCGAACGTGGGCGTGGTCGGTGTCCCCGACGCCCGGCTGACCAAGCTGGCGGAGATCTTCGGTTCGCAGAAGATCCTGCCCGCCACCGTGGACTTCGTCGACATCGCGGGCATCGTGCGCGGCGCGAGCGAGGGCGAGGGCCTGGGCAACAAGTTCCTCGCGAACATCCGCGAGTCCGACGCGATCTGCCAGGTCATCCGCGCCTTCAAGGACGAGAACGTCGTGCACGTCGACGGCAAGGTCTCGCCCAAGGACGACATCGAGACGATCAACACCGAGCTGATCCTCGCGGACCTGCAGACCATCGAGAAGGTCCTGCCGCGCCTCCAGCGGGAGTCGCGGATCAAGAAGGACGTCGTGGCGAAGGTGACCGCGATCGAGGCGGCGAAGGAGATCCTGGACGCGGGGCAGACGCTGTTCGCAGCGGGCATCACCCAGGGCTCCGACCAGGAGGCCCAGCTCCACGACCTGCACCTGCTCACGGTCAAGCCGTTCCTGTACGTCTTCAACGTCGACGAGGACGAACTGACCGACGACGCGTTCAAGGCCGAGCAGAGCGCCCTGGTCGCCCCCGCCGAGGCGATCTTCCTCAACGCCAAGCTGGAGTCGGACCTCGCGGAACTCGACGACGAGGAGGCCATGGAACTCCTCCAGTCGGTCGGCGTCGAGGAGCCGGGCCTCGCCAGGCTCGCGCACGTCGGCTTCAACACCCTCGGCCTGCAGACCTACCTCACGGCCGGCCCCAAGGAATCGCGCGCCTGGACCATCAAGAAGGGCGCCACCGCCCCCGAGGCCGCCGGAGTCATCCACACCGACTTCCAGAAGGGCTTCATCAAGGCGGAGGTCATCTCCTTCGAGGACCTCGTGGAAACGGGCTCGGTGGCGGAGTCCCGCGCCAAGGGCAAGGCCCGCATGGAGGGCAAGGACTACGTGATGCAGGACGGCGACGTGGTGGAGTTCCGCTTCAACGTCTAGTTCCGCCCAGAACCGCCCCCTGCCCCGCGTCCGCGTGGGTCAGGGGGCGGTCTGCTGTGCCCCGGCCGACGGTCGGCCCCCTGCCCCCGCCCCCTTGTCCCCCACGCGAGCGACAAGCAATGCCCACCCCGGCGGGACGTTCCGGAGTGCCCCCTCCTCATAGCGTTCCTCTCGATGCAGGGGCGGCCGGGCCGCCGGTCGAGGAGGGGAAGATCTGATGTCGCTCTGGAACACGCGGGCCGTGCGGTGGGTCAAGGACCAGTACGGGCAGTCGCACGTCGAGCCCACGCGCCGGGTGTGGCCGGCCGGGGTGCGGCTGGCGGTGATGGTGGTGCTGTTCGTCCTGGTGACGGGGCTCGCCGCGGGGCTGAGGAGCGTGGCGGGCGACAACCCGGTGCTGTCGCTGCTGTTCGGCGCCGTGTCCGTGCTGATCGCGCTGACGGTCTACGCGGCGGCGGTACGGATCCTCGAACAGCGCCCCGTGACCGAACTGGACACCACCGACGCCGGGTCCGGTCTGCGCGTCGGTACCGCCGCCGGGCTCGGACTCCTCGCCGCGACGATCGCCCTGATCGCCCTGTTCGGCGGATACGGCACCGAGGGCGGGGTGTCCGTCGGCGGTGCCCTGACCGTCCTCGGGATGATGGCCGGGGTCTCCGTGGTCGAGGAAGTCCTGTTCCGCGGCATCATCTTCCGCCTCGTCGAGGAACTCACCGGTACCCGGGGCGCGATGGTGATCTCGGGCGTGCTGTTCGGAGGTCTGCACCTGGTCAACTCCGGTGCCACCGTGTGGGGCGCGCTGGCCATCGCCATCGAGGCCGGTCTGATGCTCGGCGCCGTCTACGCCGCCACCCGCTCCCTGTGGCTGCCGATCGGCCTGCACTTCGGCTGGAACTTCGCCCTGAGCGGCATCTTCGGCGTCACGGTCTCCGGCAACGACGACCAGCCCACCGGCCTGCTGCACGGCGTGCTGTCCGGCCCCGAGGCGATCACCGGCGGCGGCTTCGGCCCGGAGGCCAGCATCTTCGCCATCCTCGTCTGCACGGTCCCCACGGTCGTGTTCCTGCGGATCGCCAAGCGCCGGGGACGCCTCTACACCCGGCAGCAGCTCCGGTCCGCGGGGACGACCGCCGCGTCCTGACCAGGACAGGAGGGCCGGCACGACCGGTCCCCGCCGAGCGAAGAGCGCCTGCGGAGATCCGCAGGCGCTCCTGCGTGCGCGGGTCAGCGTCAGGTGACCAGACCCTGGCGGTACGCGTACACCACCGCCTGCACGCGGTCGCGCAGATTGAGCTTCGCCAGGATGCGGGAGACGAAGGTCTTGACCGTCTCCGGGCTGATCACGAGGGTCGCGGCGATCTCGCTGTTGGAGAGGCCGTTCGCGATGAGGCGCAGGACCTCCAGCTCGCGCGGTGTCAGCGGGATGTCCTGCGGGGCGGTGCTGTCGGCGGGGCGGATGCGGGCGGCGTAACGGCCCACCAGCCGGCGGGTCACCTCGGGGTCCAGCAGGGCCGCGCCCGCGCCCACGGTCCTGATGCCGTGCAGGAGCTGGGCGGGGGGAGCATCCTTGAGCAGGAAACCGCTCGCCCCCGCGCGCAGCGCCTCGTACACGTACTCGTCCAGATTGAACGTGGTCACCACGAGCACCTTGACGGGATGCGGCACCCCGGCGCCGGCCAGCAGGCGGGTGGCCTCGATGCCGTCGAGCACCGGCATGCGTACGTCCATCACCACGACGTCCGGGCGCACCTGGGCGGCGAGGTCGACCGCGGCCCGCCCGTCCCCGCACTCGCCCGCCACCTCCAGGTCGGGCTGGGCGTCGATGATCGTCACCAGGCCGGTGCGGACCAGTACCTGGTCGTCGCAGACCAGGACCCGGATCGGGGCCGTCGCGGGTGCCGTCACGGGTGTGCTCACGAAGGGCTCCCCGCGGGTATGCGCGCGCGTACGGCGAAGCCGCCTCCCGTCCGCGGGCCCGCGCTGAAGTCGCCGCCCAGCAGGTCGACCCGCTCGCGCAGGCCGGCCAGGCCCCGCCCGCTCCCGCCCGGGGAACCGGCCCCCGAGCCGGAACCGTCCGTACCGACCTCCACGGTGATCTCCCTTTCGGCGTGCCGTACCCGGACCGAGGTGCGGCTGCCGTGAGCGTATTTGAGGGCGTTGGTCAGGGCCTCCTGCACGACCCGGTACGCCACGAGTTCGGCGCTGCCGGTCGGCTCCGCCGGGGTGCCCTCCTCGGTGAACTCCACCGGCTGCCCGGCCAGCCGCGTCTGCTCCACGAGCGTGAGCAGCCTGCCGCCGGACGGTGTCCGCGGCTCGGTCGCCTCACCGGTGCCCCGGTCGGTGCCGTGCCCCGTGCCGTGGTCGGGATTGAGCAGGTCGAGCAGGTGCCGCAGATCGGCGATGGCCCGCCGGCCGGTGTCGGTGACGGCGGTCAGCGACTGGTCGAGGCGGTCGGGCGAGGCGGTGAGATAGCGCGCCGCCTCCGCCTGCACGACCATCGCCGTCACATGATGGGTCACGACGTCGTGCAACTCCCTGGCGATACGGGTGCGTTCGGCGTTCCGGGTGTCCTCGGCGATCCGGAGCCGGTGCTCGGCGTCCGCGACCCGGGTCGAGCGCAGCCACGCCCCGAGGCCCCACGCCAGGACCATCGCCAGATAGAACGTGACGAGTTCGCTCGGTGGCTCACCCGGATCGAGCCGGGCGAACGCGACCGCCACCGGCACGTACGCCGCGGAGAACACGAGCGCGGCCGTACGCCGACGCCGTTCCAGGTGGGCTCCCACGCTCAGCAGCGCGATCGGCAGGGCGGTGCCCGCGAACGAGTGGTAGCCGCGGAGCTGGTCGACGGCGAACCCCGCCGACACCAGGGCGAGACAGACGGCCGGCCAGCGGCGGCGCACGGCGAGCGGGAGGCTCTGGAGGGCGATCAGCAGGAGGGCCAGGGCGTCGAGGGGACGGTCCGGCAGGCCGCCGACCTCCGTCCCGTGGGCGTCCGGCAGGAACGAGACGGCGAGCAGCAGCAGCCCGAGCGGAAGGTCCCGGACGGTGACGTCGGATCGGCGCCACCACGGCGGGATCCGCCGCCGGACCAGGGCGGGCCACCGGTCACGGGCCCGCCGGAGACTGACCATCCCGATCATCGGGGGAGTGTAGCGGTGGCGCCGGCGCGCTGGGCACGTGAGCGGCGCGGCAGCACATGGCCGCGCCGGTGGGCCAGCCACATGAAAGCGATCGTCGCCAGCACGCAGAACAGCACCGAGTACACACTTCCCTCCGGGCCGAAGTCGCCGCCGGTGAGCAGCGACGGGCCCGACATCGAGGAGTCCAGCAGCCCCGGAGGGGTGTCGTTGCCGGAGACCTCGGTACTGAAGACACCGGACGCGGCGTAGTTCCAGCCGAAGTGCAGGCCGATGGGCAGCCACAGCGAGCGGGTGGCGACATACGCGGCGGTGAGCATGCCGCCCGCCTCGACGGCGATGGCGGCGGCGCCCCACGGAGTGGCGTTCGGGTTGAGCAGGTGCGACAGGCCGAACAGCGCGCCGGTCAGCACCAGCGCGATCCACGTGCCGATGCGCTCCTCGGCGATACGGAACAGGACGCCACGGAACATCAGTTCCTCCGTCACCGCGGCGGCGGCCATGAAGCCGAGCAGGCCCATCGCGCCCGACCGCGAGTCGATCCCGTCGACCTCGTAGTACCCGGAGGTGAAGAGGTTCACGATGACGGCACCGAACAGTGCGGCGCCGATCAGGGTCCCGCGGCCCAGTGCGGAGGGGGCTTCCTCCAGGGCCAGTTCGGTGACCGGCCGCCGCTCGGTCCGCCCCACCACCCACCGGTAGACGAACACCGCGAGCACGGCCGTCGGTACGCCGACGAGCAGTTGGAGCCACGGTCTGCCCTCCGCCGCCGTGATGCCCTGACCACCGACGAAAGCGACCGCGACGACGGCCACGAGCTGCCAGACGAACCTCATGAGGACTCCCGCACCAGAGCCGCGACCGAGCGCCGCGGGCTGTGCAGAAAGCTATGGATCCGGCGGCCGGGAATCGTCACCGCGCGGTGGACACCTGCGCGTAGCTCGGACGGGGGACAGGGACGACGGGGGACAGGGACGGGGACGGATCCGCGCGGCCGGCGTACGGGACTTTTCGCGCCCCGCGACGGGAACCGGCCCGAGCCCTTCGCGCGTTGAGCGGTACACAGGGACCGAAAAGGGACCGGCAGGGGGCTGCGATGACGTACGAACGGCAGGGTGTGAGCCTTCCCGCTCCGATGTCGCGCGGTGAGCGGGCCAGGAGCGCGGCCCTGCTGACCGGCGGCTGGGTCGCCCTGCTGTGGGTGCTAGAAGGCATCGACGCGGTGAGCGGCCACGCTTTGGACACGTTCGGCATCACCCCGCGCGAGTTCGGCGAGCTGCGCGACATCGTGCCCGCCGCCTTCCTGCACTTCGGCTTCGACCATCTCGCGGCGAACAGCGTGCCGCTGCTCGTCCTCGGCTCCCTCACCGCGCTGTCCGGCACCCGCCGCTTCCTCGCCGTCGTCACCGTGACGATCCTCGTGAGCGGCCTGGGCGTGTGGCTCACCGCACCCGCCCACTCCCTGACCGCGGGCGCGTCCGGCGTCGTGTTCGGCCTCTTCGGCTATCTGCTGGTACGGGGCTTCGTGGACCGCCGTATCGGTGACGTGGTCGTGGGACTCCTCGTCGGCGCGGTGTACGGCTCGATCCTGTGGGGCGTCCTGCCGACGGCGACCGGGGTCAGCTGGCAGGGCCATCTCTTCGGGCTGCTGGGCGGAGTGGCCGCGGCCTTCGCGTTCCGCCGCCCTCGGGACACGCGAATACGCGTCTGATACGCGTCTGACCGGTGTGCGGGCCGGGCGTACGGGCCAGGCGTACCGAGGGGGGCTGACGAGCCTGTCCACGAAGCCGGTCCGGGGCGCCCCCGTGCGCCCCGGACCGTATGCGCCCTGCCCCGGCTTCGGCCCCAGGGTGGACAGGACGCCGCCGACGGGCCTCTTCCCCCAAAGAGCGCCCGTCGGCGACGAACTCGGGCGGCCCGTCCGGGCAGGCCGCACCTGTGCGGGTCACCGGCACCGTGCGACAGGGCCGGGGCGGCACCGTGCGGGCACGTTCGTACCGCCGGTGGCCAGTGCTCCTGTCTGCCGGTGACCAAGCCCTTGCTCCCGATAAGCTCCGCACGCACAGGTTCGTTCATATCCGCGGCGATGTGGAGTGGTCTGCTGTTGCCAGCGCTCATCTGGCAACACGGGGCGGACAGCGGACTGTTGGGGGGATGACGATCGAGGACAACGCCTTGGGTGCCGAGCTGCGCCGCCGCCGCGTCGCAGCAGGACTGTCGCTCAGTGAACTGGCCCACAAGGTGCACTGCAGCCGCAGCTTCCTGAGCCGGATCGAGACCGGTCAGCGGCGGGCGTCCGTGGAGCTGGCACAGCTGTGTGACCAGGTGCTGGACGCCAAGGGGATGCTGACGGCGCTGGCTCCGCCGAGCCTCGACTCCTTACCGAGGCCGGCCAGGACCGGGTCGCCGAGACGGACGGCCGGACCGGCCGGCAAAGGCCGCGCGCCGGGAGCCGCCGCCCAGCGGCGCCATGAGTTCGACCGGTTGCTCAGACGCGGCGACCTGAGCCACACCACCGGTGACATGCGGGAGGCCGACCGGCTCTACCGGGCCGCGCTGCACGGCGCCGCCGGGGACCCCCGGGCCCAGGCCGAGGCCGTGATCCGGATGGCCCGGCGCTGGTCGGACCCCGGGCAGGTCGACCACGAACTGCTGCATCTGATCAGGAACAGCCTGGCCGAGTTACAGGGCGACGCCGGGGCCGAGGCCGTGGGCCTGCGGCTGCGCCTCACCGCGCACCTGGCGAAGAAGGTGGCCATGGCTGTCAGCGAGGACACCGCGGCCGGCCGGGTGGGCCCCGAGGAGGGGGCCGGACTCGCCGAGGACGCATTGAGCCGATTACCGGCGGACAGCAGAGACGGCAGGGACGGCAGGGACCGTCACAGCAGAGACGTCCGGGACGGCAGGGACGGCAGGGACGGCAGAGACGTCCGGGACGACGAAGTGCGCTGCGAAGTGCTCACCGAATGCCGCTGGGCACGCTACGACTTCGCCCCGGCGGCCGACGCCCTGGCGCTGTCCCAGCAACTGCACGACGCGGCGGTCAGGATCGACTCCCCCTACTTCCACGGCGAGGCGCTCATGGCCCTCGTCATCGACCAGTTGCGCACCGGCCGGGTCTACAGCGCACTGGCCACCGCCAGCCAGTACCGCAAGTACGCCGCCGACACCCGCAGCGTCCTCGCCACCTGGCAGCGGCACACCCTGGACGCCCTGCTCGACCTGTGGCACGGCAGGTTCGACGCGGCGGCCGAGTGGATCCTCGGCGGATCGTCGCAGTACATCGAAGGACTGCGCGCCGATCTCGCGGTCCCCGCCGACGCCCTGCGCCAGACCCGCCTCGGCCAGGCCTTCTGGCTGCTGCGCGAACAGGGCCGGATGGCGGAGCTGTTCACCTCGGACCTGGCCGAGGACGTCGAACGGCACGCCTACTTCCCCATCTGGCGGGCCGGCCTCGCACTCGCCCTCTGCGAGACGGGCCGGCACGCCGAGGCGGCGGACCAGCTGGTGGGCTTCGCCGCCGACACCGTCGACTTCAGCCACTTCCCGCCCTCCGGCTGGGCGGTGCCCACCCTCGTCGTACTCGCCGAGGCCTGTGCTGCCCTGGACATCCACGGGGGGTACGAGAACCGGCTGAGGGAGCTTGTGCCGGGACTGCGCGAGCGGCTGGCGCCGCACGAAGGACAGCAGATCGCCCTCGCCGGCTGGCCCACCGTGCTGGTCGGCTCGACCGCGCGGGCCCGCGGGCTGCTGGCGCTGGCCGCGGGGGAACCGGAGACCGCACTCGGCCACTTCCGGCAGGGCGCCGTACCGGCCCGTTCGTCGCAGCCGGAACTGGCGAGGCTC
This sequence comes from Streptomyces sp. NPDC060205, assembly GCF_042728395.1. Classification (NCBI taxonomy): domain Bacteria; kingdom Bacillati; phylum Actinomycetota; class Actinomycetes; order Kitasatosporales; family Streptomycetaceae; genus Streptomyces; species Streptomyces sp. NPDC060205. The sequence continues at coordinate 5,778 of NZ_JBHWZP010000166.1, read as the reverse complement.
CGGCTGGCCCAGGCCCGTGCGCTGCGCGGCCTCGGCGGCGCGGGCAACGAGGCCCAGGCGCAGAGCCTTCTGCAGGAGTCCCTGCGCAGCGCACGCGCCTACGGCATGGCCGGACTCGCGGCACAGTGCGGACAGCTGCTCACGAACCCGGTGAACCCGGTGAACCCGGTGAACCCGGTGAACCCGGTGAACTCGGCGAACCCGGCGGACACCGACGGGACCTGACGCAGGTGCCGGACCGTGGACCACGGTCCGGAGCGTGCGTCCGGCCCGGTTGTCGTACCCCCGTGCAAGGATGACCGCTCGATCGGGGTCTGCGGGGTATGGCGGGGTATGAGGGGCGTCATGGCGGAGGGCGAGAGGGCTGTCGGCGGCCCCGTGGCGGTGGGACGCAAGGCGCGGGAGGTCGTCGCGCGCGGCGAGCGGCTGGACGGTCTCGCCCGGAACGTGCTCGCCGACCACGCCCGCGCGCTGGAGCAGGTACGCGCCGCCCTCGCCCCGCTCCTCGCCGACCTGGTCGCCCAGGAGCTGGAGGGCATCCCCGTCTCCCGGCTGAAGGACGTCACCGAGGGACGGCTGCGGCTCGGCGCCCTGGAGACCGCCGGATTCGGCAGCGTACGGCCGGTGTTCGAGGCGAGCCGCTACGAGCTGCGGCAGATCCCGGGCGTCGGCGCGCAGACCGCCGACCAGGCGCTCGCCGCCGCCCGGCAGATCGCCCGCGCCCTGGAAGAGACCGTGTCCGTACGGATCGACGTGGACCACCCGGAGCCGCGGACCACCGCCCTGGTAATCGCGCTGCGGCGGATCGTCGAGGCCGGGCCCGACCTGCGCCGGGCCGTGGACGCGGCCCAGGGCCTTGAGCGACAGCTCGCGGGGCTCCTGCTCGCGGCGCGGACGGCCGGCGGACGACTGCGGATGGCGCTCCTCGGCAGGGCCGGGCGGGAGAGCGCGCTCGCGGCCGTGACCGAACTGCGCACGCTCGTCGCCGACGCCGTCTCCAAGGGCGTACCGATGCTGCTCACGCAGGCCTCCACCGATCTGCTGCGGGAGTCCTCGTCGGACGCCGGGGCATGGGTGGACTTCGAGCTGCGGTCCGCGGAGTACTACAGCCAGCTCGCCGAGATCGCCGGCAGCGCACCCGACGTCGAGGCGTCCGAGGGCTTTCTGCCGGCGGAGGTCGCCGAGCGGGTGCACGCGCAGGGGCTCGACGACACCCACCGCCGGGTCTCGCTGCGCGGCTACCAGTCCTTCGGCGCGCGGTTCGCGCTGGCCCAGCGGCGGGTGGTCCTCGGTGACGAGATGGGGCTCGGCAAGACGATCCAGGCCATCGCCGTGCTCGCGCACCTCGCCGCCGACGGGCACCGGCACTTCCTGGTGGTGTGCCCGGCGAGCGTACTGATCAACTGGACGCGGGAGATCGGCTCCCGCAGCACCCTGCGCGCGGTGCCCGTGCACGGCCCCGACCGGCTGGACGCGTACGCGGAGTGGCGTGAGCGCGGTGGGGTCGCGGTCACCACCTTCGACGTGCTGCACAGCCTGCCCGACCCGAAGAAGGCCGAACAGCATCCGCTGGACGCGCCCGCCGCGCTCGTCGTCGACGAGGCCCACTACGTGAAGAACCCCGAGGCCCGCCGCTCGCGTGCGGTCGCTCGCTGGACCAAGCGGTGCGAGCGGGTGCTGTTCCTCACGGGTACGCCCATGGAGAACCGCGTGGAGGAGTTCCGTACGCTCGTGCGCTACCTCCAGCCCGATCTGGTGCCGCGCATCCAGGGCAGCGATGCCGTCGCCGGGCCGCACACGTTCCGCAGGTCCGTCGCGCCCGCGTATCTGCGGCGCAACCAGCAGGACGTGCTGACCGAACTGCCCGCGCTGGTGCAGGTCGACGAATGGGAGGAGTTCAGCGCGGCCGACGAGGACGCCTACCGGCTCGCGGTCGCCGCGGGGAACTTCATGGCGATGCGCAGGGCCGCGTACGCGCACCCGGAGAAGTCCGCGAAGCTCCAGCGGTTGCGTGAGCTGGTGACCGAGGCGGCGGCGAACGGGTTGAAGGTCGTCGTCTTCTCGTACTTCCGTGATGTGCTCGCCGCTGTGCAGCAGGCGCTGGGGGACGGTGGCGGGGGTGTGGTGCTGGGGCCGCTGGCGGGGGGTGTGCCCGCCGTGCGGCGGCAGCAGCTCGTCGACGAGTTCGCGGATACGGAGGGGCACGCCGTGCTGCTGTGTCAGATCGAGGCGGGTGGGATCGGGCTGAATCTGCAGGCCGCGTCCGTGGTGATCCTGTGCGAGCCGCAGGTCAAGCCGACGCTGGAGCATCAGGCTGTCGCCCGGGCGCATCGGATGGGGCAGGTGCGGTCGGTGCAGGTGCATCGGCTGCTTGTGGCGGACAGTGTGGACGATCGGTTGTTGCGGATTCTTGAGAGCAAGGCGCGGCTTTTCGATGCGTATGCTCGGCGTAGTGATGTGGCTGAGGCTTCGCCTGATGCGGTTGATGTCTCTGACGGGGCGATTGCTCGGCGGATTGTGGAGGAGGAGCAGGAGCGGTTGGCTCTGGCGGGGGGTGTTGTTCCTGGCGGGCGTTAAAGATTGCGCAGTTCCCCGCGCCCCCGAAAGGCAAAAGACTGCGCCGTTCCCCGCGCCCCTGAGGGGCGGAAGGTTGCGCTGTTTCCTGTGCGCCTGAGGGTGGAAAGCTCAAAGACTGCGCCGTTCCCCGCGCCCCTGAAGGACGAAAGACTGCGCCGTTCCCCGTGCCCCTAAGAGGCTGTTGCCGGGCCTGATTTCAGGCCTGCTCCGCATAGGGGGAGCACTGTGGTGCGGGGGGCCAGGGGGGCTTCCCTTGTTGCTGCCCAGCAGGCCGCTCCCGTGGATTCCACGTACAGGCCCTGGGAGGCCAGGTCGGTCTGGGCGTGGCGGATCTGGTCCTCCGTCACGGTGAGGAACGTGCCGCCCGACTCGCGTACCGCGCGCAGGATCTGGCGGGCCCTCGGCGGACGGGGGATCGCGATGCCCTCGGCGAAGGTGGGGGCCGTCGGGGTGACCCCCACCAGGTCGTCCGCGCCGTCGTGCCAGGCGCGGGCCAGCGGGGCGACCGCCGCGGACTGGACCGCGTACAGCGCGGGTCTGCGGTCGATCAGGCCCGCCGCGTGCAGTTCGGCGACGGCGAGTGCCGCGCCGAGCAGGAGCGTGCCGTTCCCGACGGGCACGACCAGCACGTCGGGGAGCCGGCCGCCGAGCTCCTCCCACACCTCGTGGACGTACGTCTTCGTGCCGTGCAGGAAGTACGGGTTGAAGACGTGCGAGGCGTAGAACGTGCCCTCCTGGTCCGCCGCCTGCCGGGCCGCCGACGCGGTCGCCTCACGGTCGCCCGGGACCACTTCGAGCCGGGCCCCGTGCGTCGCGATCTGCTCCAGTTTCTTGGCGGACGTGCCCTCGGGGACGTACACCGTGCACGGCAGCCGGGCCCGGGCGCAGTACGCGGCGACGGCCGTACCCGCGTTGCCGCTGCTGTCCGCGACGACCCGCCGGGGCCGCAGCCGCAGGGCCAGCTCGGCGAGCATGACGGCGCCGCGGTCCTTGAAGGAGAGCGTCGGCATGAGGAAGTCCAGTTTGGCCAAGACGCCCTCCCGCAGCGGGACCAGCGGGGTGCGGCCCTCGCCCAGCGACACCGAGGGGGCCGGCAGCGGCAGGCACTCCGTGTACCGCCACAGTGAATTGACCCTGCCCGTCAGGGACTTGAGTGGCGCGGGCGTCGGTGCGAAGTCGAGGTCGAGCGGGCCGCGGCAGACCGGGCAGCACCACGCGAGGGAGTCCGTGGGGACGCGCGTGCCGTCCACCAGGCAGAAGCAATCCGGCAAGGGAGTCATTCCCGCAGGTTAGACGCGTGCGTTGGTGACGGGCTGTCATGACGGGCATATGGCAGTTGCGTTGCCTTTGTGCAGGGCTCTTGTGCGTTGCCTGTGAGAGCCGTCATCTTTCTGGCTGAGCACACGCTTCGGCGCGCCGCACAAGGCCGCAAGACCGAACGAGCCGGAGTGAACCTGCCTCCGGCGCGCCTGTGCGACCGCACCACCTTGTGAGTGCACCACCAGCGCACCACCGATCGAGGAGGATCCCTCAGATGGCAGTGCTGCGTCATGCCCGGCGAAGACTTGCCGGTGTCCGTACAGGGATGGGCTCGGCGGTTCTCGTCGGCGGCCTAGTCTTCGCGTTTCCGGCCCAGGCCCAGGCCGCGGGCCCCGAAGGTCTCGTCCAGTACGCCGGTGCGCCCGGCGCGATCGCGGACAGCTACATCGTGACGCTCCGCGCGGGCGCCGCCCGGGCCGGTTCGGCCGAGGGCAGGGCCCTCGCGGAGGAGTACGGCGCCACCGTCGAGCGCACGTACAAGGAGGCGCTGAACGGGTACGCCGTCGAGGCGAGCGCCGCCGAGGCGAAGCGGTTCGCCGCCGACCCGGCCGTCGCCTCCGTCGTCCAGAACCGGGTCTTCTCGATCGATACGACCCAGCCCGGTCCGCCCTCCTGGGGCCTGGACCGCATCGACCAGGCGGCCCTCCCGCTGGACCGGAGCTACACCTACGACGACACCGCGGGCGAGGGCGTCACCGCCTACATCATCGACACCGGTGTCCGTATCAGCCACACCGACTTCGGCGGCCGGGCCTCCTACGGCTACGACGCCGTCGACAACGACAACACCGCCCAGGACGGCCACGGCCACGGCACGCACGTCGCCGGCACGGTCGGCGGCACGGCGTACGGCGTCGCCAAGAAGGCGAAGATCGTCGGCGTGCGGGTGCTCAACAACTCCGGCTCCGGCACCACCGCCCAGGTCGTCGCGGGCATCGACTGGGTGACGTCCCACGCCGTCAAGCCGGCCGTCGCCAACATGAGCCTCGGCGGCACCGCCGACACGGCGATCGACACCGCCGTACGCAACTCCATAGCCTCCGGCGTCACCTACGCCGTCGCGGCGGGCAACGAGAGCACCAACGCCTCGACCCGCTCGCCCGCCCGGGTCACCGAGGCGATCACGGTCGGCGCCACCACCAGCACCGACGCCCGGGCGAGCTACTCCAACTACGGTTCCGTCCTCGACCTCTTCGCCCCCGGCTCGTCCATCACCTCCGCCTGGGGCACGGGCGACAGCGCGACGAACACCATCTCCGGTACGTCGATGGCGACGCCGCATGTCGCCGGGGCCGCCGCGCTGTACCTGGCGGACAACCCGACCGCCGCGCCGGCCGCCGTGCAGAGCGCGCTGGTCGCCGCGGCCACGAGCGGGGTCGTCACGAGTCCCGGCAGCGGGTCGCCGAACCGGCTGCTGCGGGTCGGTGGCGGGGGGACGACTCCGCCGCCGACGGGGCCGTACTTCGAGAACACGGCGGACCATGCGATCGCCGACAACTCCACGGTGAACTCGCCGGTCACCGTGAGCGGGGTTGCGGGCAATGCGCCCGCGGCGCTCGGTGTGCCGGTGAACATCGTCCACACGTACATCGGTGACCTGCAGGTCCAGTTGGTCGCTCCCGACGGGACGGTGTTCACGCTGAAGGCTTACGGGGTGGGGGGCTCTGCGGACGACATCGGCACCACTTATAAGGTGAACGCGTCGGGTGAGGTCGCCAATGGGACGTGGACGTTGCGGGTGAGCGACAACGCGTCGCTGGACACGGGATATATCAACGCGTGGGGGCTCCAGTTCTGACCTGGGCCAGGGGTTTCCTCGCCCCCGCCGCCCCTACCCTTCCCGTCACTGACTCGGGGGCTCCGCCCCCGAACCCCCGCTCC
>NZ_JBHWZP010000165.1:0-20750 GCF_042728395.1 Streptomyces sp. NPDC060205 | reverse complement strand
CCGACCGCCTCGACGAGTCCGCGCAGGCCGGGGTGCAATCCTCACGCCCGTTCGCCACGACCGGCCCCGTAACTCCCGCGGGAGTTCCGGGGCCGCTTCATGTCCGGTTCAGGAGAGCCGGGCCTGCCGCCGAACGTGTCGATCGCGGACCGCGCAGCCTCTTCCGTCGTGCGCCGGTGGGAGCAGTCGTCCGACGGCGCGCGGTGACGGCCCGGTGCGCCGGACCACTACGCCCACGCCGGTGTCCAGGTCCCCGCGCCGGAGTGGCCGCGCGCTCCGGAGCAGTGGTGGTCGCGGAGCGCGGCGAGTGCCGGATGGGCGTTGTCGCGATGCCACAGCAGGGAGTGCGGATAGACCGGGGCCGGATCCTTCACCGCGATGCGCCGCAGCCCTTGGTCCGCGGGCCAGCCGAAACCGGTCTGCTCGCCGACGAAGGTGGCCAGTGACAGGGAGTCGGCGAGCGTGTCCAGCAGGGGCTTCACACCGAAGTCGGGGCCGGTGACCTCGATGGTGAGCCCGAACGCGGCGGCGAGATCGCCGTAGTAGGCCGCCCACTCGGTGCCGGCGACGATGCCGGGCATCCAGATCCGGTGGCCCACGAGCTCGGCGGGAGTGACCGCGGTGGCGTCGGCGAGCGGGTGGCCCGGCCCCACGAGGAGCTGGACGGGCTCGTCGAAGGCGCGGGCGGCTTCGACGCCTGCCGGAAGCCGGCTTGCGGTGACGGCCCGGAAGGACGCGTCCACCGTGCCGGACCGGATCGCGTCGACCGCCGCGTCGGCGTCGAAGAGCGTCACCACATCGAGCTCGATGCCAGGGTGCGCACGATGGAAGTCACGCACCAGGTCGGCGGGCGCCAGCCGGCGGCCGATCACATCGACACGCAGCGCGCGACGGCCGGGCCGCACGGAGTCGACCGCCCGCTCCTCGGCCCGCAGGAGATCGCGGGCGTGGGGCAGGAACGCCTGGCCGTCGACGGTGAGCTTCGCCCCGCGCGCGGTTCGGGCGAACAACCGCACCCCGAGAGCCTTCTCCAGCGCGGCGACCCGTTTGGAGACGGCCTGCTGGGTGATCGCCAACTCGTCGGCGGCGTCCTGGAACCGGCCCATGTCCGCCGCGGCCACGAACGTACGCACGGCATCGAGATCCACGCCGACGACCTTAGCTGCACGGCGACGCTCACCAGCGCGGGCGACGGTCACCGGCGCCCGGTGACTGCCACAACGATCGGTTGTGCGGCCCCGGTGCCTCGGTTGTTTGATCTCGTGATCTGCTACTCGCTTTGATGCCGACGACCGGTGTGCGGTCGTTGGGATCGGCGAGGGGTGCAGCGGGGATGGCGGGCGGACGGACGCTGGGACGGCGTTTCACCTGGTTGTGGGCGGCCTTCGCCGTCAGCGCGTACGGCACCGGAATCGGGTTCGGTGCCTTCCCCCTGATCGCGGTGCTGGTGCTGCGCTCCGGACCGGCCCAGGTGGCGGCGCTGGCCGCCGTGGGGCGTGCCGTGGGAGCCGTGATGGCGGTGCCCCTGGGACCGTGGGTGGAGTTCCGTCGTAAACGGCCGGTCATGATCGCGATGGACCTGACGCGCTTCGCGGCGCTGATGAGCGTCCCCGCCGCGTTCGCGCTCGGCCGGCTCGGCTTCGCCCAGCTCCTCCTCGTCTGCGTCGTGGTCGCCACGGCCGACATCGCGTTCCGGGCGGCGAGCGGCGCGTATCTGAAGGGGCTCCTGCCGCCAGCCGACCTGCTGGTCGCCAACAGCCGCTTCGAGTCCACGACCTGGACCTCCACCATGGTCGGACCGCCGCTCGGCGGGTACGCGATCGGGGTGTTCGGCCCGGTGACGACCCTGGTGGCCAACGCGGTCAGCCATCTGCTCTCGGCGCTGGGCATCCGCGCCATCGGCGGCGGCGAGCCCGTTCCCGCCCGAACCGGCGCGCCCCGGCTGCGCGCCCGTGATCTGCTCGAAGGCTGGCGCCACATCCTCGCCCACCCCGTGCTGCGCCCGTTGCTCCTCAACGCCGTCGTGGTCAACGGCCTGATCATGGCCTCCGAGCCGCTGCTCGCCGTACTCCTGCTGGACGGCCTCGGGTTCACTCCCTGGCAGTACGGCCTGGTGTTCGCGGCACCCTGCGTCGGAGGCCTGGTCGGCGCACGCCTCGCGCACCGGCTCGTGGCGCGGTTCGGTCGGCACAGGGTGCTCCGCACCGCCGGGGCGCTGCGGGCGTGCTGGCCTCTCGGCCTGGCGTTCGTCCAGCCCGGCGTCCCCGGGATGGTGCTCGTCATCGTCGTCCAGCTCGGCCTGGTGACCTGCTGCGGTGTGTTCAACCCGGTGCTCGCCACCTACCGCCTCGACCACACCGGCCCCGGCCGGGTCGCCCGCATCCTGACCGCCTGGTCGGTCAGCAGCAGCGCCGCCATCGCGGCCATGACCGCCGCCTGGGGTCTCCTCGCGGCCCTCATCGGCGCCCGTACCGCCATCGCGGTCGCCGGAGTCGTCCTCCTGGCCACCCCGCTGCTGCTCCCACGCCGCCCGGCGGAGCACACCCCGAGTGGCGAAGGCCAGATCGATACGGTCAAAAGCGAGCTATAGGTGCAATATGCGTGATGGCATGCAGGAGGAATATGCCTGTACAAGTCTCAATTTGATTGCGCCAAAGGTCCCAGAGTGACAAGCGGGGTGCGCATACCTAGCATTGACCACCCGCTCACCCCCCGAGGCCGTGACATGACGGAACGTCATGTTCTGTGCCGCCGTCCGCCCCCAGGGTCGGTTCCGGAGCGCGTCGGACACAGCTGCCGGTGAACCCGGCTCGTCCGCCCGCCCGGACGGTTCTGCGGAAAGGTTCCTGCAACGCGAGCCCGTACGGGTTCCGCGGTCCGAAAGGCGTTCGGTGAACAGCACAGTCAGCCAGTTCAACTACGGAATGATCACCCCGGTCATCGCGTTCCTGATGGCCTGCGCCGGTGCGGCGCTCGGTCTGCGCTGCACGACACGGTCGGTGCGCATGGGCGCGCAGGGCCGCAGAGCCCCATGGCTCACCCTCGGCGCGATCTGCATCGGCTCCGGCATCTGGACGATGCACTTCATCGCCATGATCGGGTTCACCATCGACGGCGCGTCGATCCGGTACGACCGTGCCCTCACGTTCCTCAGCCTCGGTGTCGCGGTGGCCGTGGTCCTGCTCGGTGTGTTCATCGTGGGGTACCGCGGCGCCTCGCCCTTCACCCTGGGCGTGGCCGGGGTGATCACCGGCGCGGGCGTGGCGGCGATGCACTACATCGGAATGAACGGCATGAAGTTCGCCGGGCACATGACCTTCGACCCCGTGACGGTCGGACTGTCGGTCCTGATCGCCGTCACGGCGGCCACCGCCGCGCTCTGGGCGGCCGTGTCCCTGCACACCCTGGCGTCCGCCGCGGCCGCGAGCGTCATCATGGGCGTCGCCGTCACGGGCATGCACTACACCGGCATGGCCGCCATGAGCGTGCACGTCGACGCGGGCTCCCGGGTCCAGGGCCAGTCCTCGACGGATCTGCTCTTCTCCCTGATCCCCATGGTGGGCGGACCGATCGTCGTCCTGGTCCTCGCCGCCGTGATCGTCATGTTCGACCCCGACATGCTGGTCGGCAACGAGCCCGTACAGACCCGCCCGGGGCAGGAGCCGGAGTCCGCGTCCGTCGCGGACACGCGGCCCACCGCGTCCTGGCCCTCACTCTGATCCCGCGCCGCCGCCGACGACCGGCAGCGACGGGTGGGCGTGGGCGGTGCGCAGGAGGTGCGCGGCGCCACGGACCGCCGCCGTGTGCGGGGCCGGTACGGGCCGCGCGGGTGCGTGCAGCCTGCCGCCGAGACGGTAGGTGATGTCGGGGCGCAGGGCGCCCCCGCCGGCGAGGAGCACACCCCGCTGGAGGGCGTCGAGCGTCTCGGGGGTGCGGTCCTGTTCCAGCATGCCGGTCACCATGGCGACGATCGCGTCCGCGATCAGCGAGGGTGGCGTGTGCCGGTCCAGGTCACCGGTGCCGAGGACGGTGTGGCGGGCGTCGGCCACCGCGCCCTCGGCGAGCAGTGTGACCTCGGTGAGATGGGCCCCGATGTCCACCACGAGCAACGGGCGCCTCAGGTCGGCATCCACGGCCGTGGCCACCGCGCGTGCGGTGGGGACCGTCAGCACCGTACGCGGGCGCAGGACCTCGACGGCGGTGCGCGCCTGGGCCCGGTAGGCGACCCCGCCCAGCACGGGGGTCGTGAGAATGAGCAGCGGGCGGCCGAAGCGGGGCAGCCGGTGGCCGAGCAGCCGGTCCAGCATCCGGGAGGTACCGGGGGCGTCGACGATGGCGCCGCGCTGAATGGGGTACGTGGCGCCGCCTCCCGGGAAGGTCACCGTGGGCACGTCGAGGATCGTCCGTCGTCCGGACGTCCAGGCGCGCGTGCGGGCGCTGCCCAGGTCGAGGGCGATGCCTGAGCAGTGCCGGCACCAGGGCCAGGAGCGGTGCCGGCCCACGCGGCGGCGGACGTCCCGTGAGGTGGTCATCGGCCGGCCTCCCTGACCTGCTGGCAGCGGGAGCAGTAGCGGCCCTGCGGCACGACCGTCAGACGTGCGCGGCCGATGGGCTCCTGGCACAACTGGCAGAAGCCGTAGCCGCCCTGGTCCATGCGGGCGAGCGCGGCCTCGATGTCGGCGAGGACCATGCGGGCGGAGGCGGCGAGCTTGCCGCGGACCTCGGCCCGGGGGCCGCTCCGGCGGTCGCATGGCGCGTCGGTGCGGCCCGTGCCGGATGCCGGGAACTCCCGCGCCTGCTCCAGTTGCCTCAACTGCTCCTGGCGGAACAGGCGTTGCTCGTGCAGGTTCTCGCGAAGTGCGGCCAGTTCGTCGGCCGACAAGGCCGTGTCGTGGTCGTCGATGATGGGTTGTTCGGTCACCATGTCACCCCCGGGGCAGGGCGGATCTCGCAGGGCGGACGGGCTGTCGTCAGACGGTGCCGTGTCGGCAGGGGACGCAGAACCGCGCGTACGGCAGGATCTCCAGCCGCTCGACCGGAATGGGCTTCGCGCAGTCGAGGCAGTCGCCGTACCTGCCGTTCCGGACGCGGTCGAAGGCGTCCTCGACCTCGGCGAGGACCCGCCGGATCGTGTCCTTCTGCGCGGACACCACGTGTTCCTCCGACTCCGGTTCCGCGTCCGTCCCCGCCTCGTCGAGGGCCAGCAGCTGTGTGAGGCGGGAGTTGCGTTCGTGTTCGAGGCGTTGGAGGGCTTCGTGCGCAGACAGTCGCTCACGTCGGGTTCCGGGCAGGGGGGTGTCCAGTGACATGGTGGGGTCCTTTACGCCGTCGGTCCGGGTTCCGGAGGGTTGGTCGCTTCCCACCCTGGCCGGTACGCCGTACGAATCCCATCGGGCGCGATACCCATCCGCGGCCGGGTCCCGGGGCCCATCGGGCAGTGGGCAGCCGGCATCCGCACAATGGGCATTGATGCCCATCGACGGTGGAACCGGGAGCAGGCAGGCTTGGGCGGGAGATCGGCACACGAAGCGGACCGGCACACGAAGCGGACCGGCACACGAAGCGGACCGGCACACGAAGAAGGCCGGAGAAGGCCGGTACACGAGGAAAGGCGTCATCCCGTTGTCCCTGTTCTGGCGGATCTTCGCGCTCAACGCGGTGGTGCTCGGCATCGCCACCGCGCTGCTGCTGCTGGCTCCGGTCACCGTCTCCGTACCGGTGGTGCTCACCGAGGCGGTCATCCTCGTCTCGGGCCTGGCCGTCATGCTGGTCGCCAACGCGGCCCTGCTGCGGATCGGCCTGGCCCCGCTGGACCGGCTCACCCGGCTGATGACCACCGTCGACCTGCTGCGTCCCGGGCAGCGGCTGCCGGAACAGGGCCACGGCGAGACCGCCGAACTGATCCGCACCTTCAACGCGATGGTCGAGCGCCTCGAACACGAACGGGCCACCAGCAGCGCCCGCGTCCTGGTCGGACAGGAGGCGGAGCGCCGCCGTATCGCCCAGGAACTGCACGACGAGGTGGGCCAGAGCATGACCGCGATCCTGCTGGTCCTCAAGCGCACGGCGGACGAGGCCGACGAGCCCCTGCGCGGTGAACTGCGCCAGGTGCAGGAGATCACCCGGGGGAGCCTCGACGAGGTACGCCGTGTGGTGCGCCGACTGCGGCCGGGCGTACTGGAGGATCTCGGCCTCATCAGCGCCCTGACCTCGCTGACCACAGAGTTCACCACCCACGCGGGTCTGCGCGTCGTGCGGCGCTTCGACCCCGGCCTGCCCGCGCTGGACCCGCAGACGGAACTGGTCCTGTACCGCGTCGCCCAGGAGGCCCTGACCAACACGGCCCGCCATGCCGAGGCCGGCCGGGTCGAGGTGAGTCTGCACTACGTCGGCGGGCAGGTGGTGCTGGACGTCAGCGACGACGGCCGCGGTTCCGGCGTCGCCCGCGAAGGGGCGGGCATCACCGGCATGCGCGAGCGGGCCCTGCTGATCGGGGCAGCGCTGGACGTCACCTCCGAACCGGACGCCGGTACGCAGGTCCGCCTGACCGTGCCCGTCGTCTAGGAAAGCAGCCGAGCAGCCATGACCACGCCCGACACATCACTGATCCGTATCCTCCTCGCCGACGACCACGTGCTGGTACGCCGCGGAGTGCGGCTCATCCTCGACGGGGAACCGGACCTCCAGGTCGTCGCCGAGGCCGGGGACGGCGCGGAGGCCGTCGAGCTGGCCCGCACCCATGAGGTCGACCTGGCCGTACTCGACATCGCCATGCCCCGTATGACTGGTCTGCAGGCCGCCCGCGAGCTCGCCGCGCTGAAGCCCGGCGTACGGGTGCTGATGCTGACGATGCACGACAACGAGCAGTACTTCTTCCAGGCGCTGAAGGCGGGCGCCAGCGGATACGTGCTGAAGTCCGTGGCCGACCGTGACCTGGTGGCCGCCTGCCGGGCCGCCATGCGCGACGAACCCTTCCTGTACCCCGGCGCGGTCACCGCGCTGATCCGCAACTACCTCGACCGGGTCCACCACGGCGAGGAGCCGCCCGGCCAGGTGCTGAGCGCACGCGAGGAGGAGGTCCTCAAACTCGTGGCCGAGGGCCACTCCTCGAAGGAGATCGCCGAAATGCTGTTCATCAGCATCAAGACCGTGCACCGGCACCGGGCGAACGTGCTGCACAAGCTCGGCCTGCGCGACCGCCTGGAACTCACCCGCTACGCCATCCGTGTCGGCCTCATCGAGGCCTGAACCTCCGCCCCTGCAAAGCGAGTTCCCGGGTACGGCGCCCTTGGCGCGGACACACGATTGCGCTGTCCGCAGTGCCCCCGTACGCGGGCGCTCAAGCGGCGGTGACTCCGCCGGGGACCCCGCCTTCGCCGTCGGCCGCGAGGAGTTGGGCGTGCAGTGCGGCCAGGCCTTCGGCCAGCGCGTGCCGTTCGGCGTCGGACATGGCGTCCATCGCCTGCCGGAGCATGGTCTCGCGCTGCTCACGGACATGCCGCAGATGGGCTCTTCCCGCCGCGGTCAGCCGGATGGTGACCTCCCGTCCGCTGACGGGACACGGCAGCCGCTCCAGGAAACCGATCGCCTGCAGCCGGTCGCAGAGCCGGCTGACCGAAGGGGGCGCGGCGGCGAGCTGTTCGCACACGACCCGCATCCGTACCCCCTCCTCGCTCTCGACGAGGTACATCAGGCGCAGTTGGGAGGGGGAGGCCGGAGCCGCGGCGGTGGCTCGCCCGGTCCTCTCCCACATCAGGCCGAGCAACTCGGTGACGCCCCCGGTGGACCGGGCGGCCTCGCGCGAGGACCTGCGCGGGACGAGGTCTGGTGCTGGCATGGGCTCCCCGTCGTTGTGCGGCTTCCACGCCGCGGACGATCGGCGGGGAAGGACGTCAGGTGGTGCTGTCCGGTCCGGTGGGGCGGGCCGTCATCGCTTCCCCGCTCGTACGGGAATCCTCTCCCGTACCGACGGAGGGGTTCGCGGTGCCGGTGGGGGACGCCGTGAGGTACTCCAGGCTACCGGTGATGGCCAGCAGCCGCTCCAACGTCGTCGGCCGGTCGTCCAGATGGAGCCGGACACCCGCCGTGTCGACGCGGCGGCGGATCATCAGCAGGATGGACAGGCCCATGGAGTCGACGTTGTCGAGCCCGGCACAGTGCAGATGCAGGTCGTGCAGACGCGGGCGCGCGGCGAGGACGTCGGTGACCGCGGTCAGGAGGCCGTCGGCGGTCTCGTAGTCGAGCTCTCCGTCGAGTTCGATCCGGACCGTGTCCTCGGTGTCGACCGTGGTGAGACGCAGATGGGCAGGGGGAAATATGGTCATGAGCGGCTCTCGGCGGTGCTGTGGTCGACGGGGGCGAGGGACTCGGCGCCGCGTTCGAGGATGCGGACGGCCCGCGGGAAGTCCTTGAGTTCACGGCCCAGAGCGGCCAGGGTCGGCGGCAGGCTGCTCGCGGGCACGCCGCGGGCGGTGAGGATCTGCGCGGTCCAGGTGAGGAACCCGGCGAAGAGATCCTCGTCGCCGAGGTACAGGGCGGTGGCGAGGAAGTCCACGATGTGCGCGAGGTCCTCGGCCGTGCGCTCCAGCTGCACTTCGCTGTACGCGCGCATCGCGGGGAACGCGTCCTGGAGGGCGGTGAAGACCGCGCGCACCAGCGAGGCGCTGTTCCGGGTGATCAGGGTGTATTCCTGGTCGGCCAGGTGGGGCAGGTCGTCCAGCTGCTGGTGGTCGGCCCGCGGACGGGGCAGCGGCCCCTGCGCGAGCCGGTCGGCCGCGGCGCGGGCGTCGGGCGCCCACGCGTCGGCGTCCAGCAGAAAGGCGTACCGGCCGTCCGGACCGAAGGCCGCGCCTCCCACGAGCACGGGAACGCCGACGGCCTGGCACGCGGTGATCGCGGCGTGCGCGGCGGGCAGCCGGGTGGCTATCGAGCTGGAGAGGGCGACCGCGTCGGAGTCGGTGCGGTGCAGATGGGCGATGAGGTGCGGGGAGGGCACCTGGGCGCCGAGATAGTCCACCTGCCAGCCGCGCAGGGTCAGCACTTCGGCGAGGAGGCGGGCGGGCAGCGCGTGCCATTCGCCGTCGACGCAGGCCACCGTGATCCTGCCGCGGGTGGCGGTGGTGCGCGCGGCGGGGTGCCGGGAGAGAGCGGCGACGGCCCGTTCGTTGATGGCGGTCGCCGCGTGTTCCTGGGCCACGCTCAGGCGGTCGGCGGCCCACTCCTCGCCCACCTTGCCCTGGACGCGGGCGATGACGTCCAGCAGCACGCTCTCCGGGTCGACACCGCGTTCCAGTGCGCCCAGCACCACCTCGACGGCCGTGTACTCGTCGGCCGCGCAGACGGCGTCCCACAGCTCGTCGGCCAGCTGCTCGACAGAGGCTTCGCCGACCGACGCGCCAACGCGCTGAGCGACGGGTCCGGTGCCTGGAGGGCGGTGCGGTGTACGGGTGCTCATGCAGTGAACCTGCCCCGGGTGTGGCCGTTCACCGCACTGAGATGGTGCGTACGGGGTGCGGAGATCACGACGACGGCCATGTCGTCGTGCCGCCCCTTGCCGACCCACTGGGAAGCGAGCATCTGGACGCGCTCCACGATGCTCTCGGACGGCATGCCCGCGCACTCCGCCAGAACGCGCTTGAGCCGTTCCTCACCGAACTGGACGCCGCCCATCGGCCCGCCCTCGGCCTCCGTGATCCCGTCGGTGTAGAGCACGCACGATTCTCCGGGCGCGAGGGTGAGGGCGGTGGTGTGGGCGGGCGCCTCCGGCATGGCCCCCACCAGGGTGCCCCGGGTCTCGGCCTCCTCCACCGTGCCGTCCGCACGGACGATCAGCGGGGGCTGGTGTCCGGCGCTGGTCAGCCGCAGGTTCACCGCGTTGCCGTCCCGTACGGCGGAGGCCAGGACCAGCGTCACGAACCGGGTGTGGTGGGAATTGAGCAGCGCGGTGTTCAGCAGACTGATCATCCGCTGATGGTCGTCGGCCAGGGGAAGCAGCGCGTGCAGGGTGTTGCGGATCTTCCCGGTCAGTACGGCCGCTTCGAGACCCTTGCCGCACACGTCCCCGAGGGCGACCAGCGACGCCTCGCCCTCGACGGCGGCCGGGTGCACGTCGTAGAAGTCGCCGCCGACCCGCTCGTGGTCCGCGGACGGCCGGTAGCCGCCGGCGTAGTCCACGCCCGCGATCTGGTGCAGCGAGGGCGGCAGCAGCTCACGCATCAGCACTTCGGTGATCGAGGTCTGCTCCGCGTACAGCCGGGCGGCCGACATCGCGGCCCCGGCACGCGCGGCGAACAGCCGGGCGAAGACCTCCTCGCTCTCGGTGAACGCCGCGCCGCCGGAACGGCGCAGCAGGACGAGCGCGCCGGCCGGGACGCCGTGGCCGGGCAGCGGGGTGATCACTATCGATCCGACCGTGCCGAACCCCTCGGGCACCATCCAGACCGGCGCGGCGGAGGGATCGATCCACCGTGAGGGCACCGGCGGGAACCCGCGCAGCGCCTCACCGAGCCCCGGTACCTCGTCGGGGTCCACCGACTCGTGGGCCAGTACGGGGGTGCCGCCGCGCAGACAGGTCACCACCGGCAGCCGTCGTCCGTGGGTCGGCGCGATCACCAGGGCGGCGTCGGCGAGATGCTCCGCGGCCAGCTGTGCGGTCACGTCCATGCAGCGTCCCAGATTGAGGGAGGAGAGCAGCGTGCTGGACGCCTCGGCCAGGAACGCGGTCCGCTTGCGCTCCATGCGCAGGGCCTTCTGCGCGAGCAGGTGATCGGTGTCGTCGACCAGCCACCAGACCACCGTGCCGTCGTCCCGCGGGCTGGGATGGGCCTCGAAGGTGCGCTCACCGATCAGGCCCGTCACCGGTGCGTCCGCCTCCTGACCGGTGGGCGAACCGGGGGCCTGTCCAGGGGCCCGCAACGCGTCGTGCGCCGCCGACAGCCAGGCCGGCACCACGTCCGCGAAGGGTGTACCGGGCCGGATCCCGGGCAGCAGAACGTCCGCGGCATCATTGTGCAGCACGACCATGCCCTGGTCGTCAGCGACCAGAACGGGATACGGGGCGTCACCCCAGAGGGACGCCTGCTGCGCACCGACACCGGTTTGCGCTTGGGTGGAGACCAAAAATAGAGGACCCGCTGGGCGAATCCCTCACCTCACAACTCGTGGAAAACATTGCCTCACGGCAACAATCCCTCATGTCGTCGCTCCTGGCAACCACGCCTGGTGCGCACCGGACCGGACGGAACGGCTCTCCGGCCCCTGTCGCAGGGGCCGGAGACCCGTTGTCCATGCCGGATGTTCAGCCATTCGGCCGTTCAGGCGTCCAGCCGTTCGACCATGCGTCGGTTCAGCGGTTGAGGCGGGCGGCGGACGCCCCGACGGGCGCGCCGGTGATGGTGAACTGCGAGCCCGGCTCGATGAGCACGCTCCCTTCGGCCGAGTCGGTGATCGTGACGTTCGTCAGGGCGGCGCTGCCCCGGGCCCCGCTCATCGCGAGGATGCCGGAGCCGTTCCTCGACCCGTCGATCCTCA
The DNA here is from genome assembly GCF_042728395.1 of Streptomyces sp. NPDC060205. Taxonomy (NCBI): domain Bacteria; kingdom Bacillati; phylum Actinomycetota; class Actinomycetes; order Kitasatosporales; family Streptomycetaceae; genus Streptomyces; species Streptomyces sp. NPDC060205. The sequence continues at coordinate 9,221 of NZ_JBHWZP010000165.1, read as the reverse complement.
CGTCGGTGATCTTCACGCCCGGCATCGAGCCGCCACCCGTCTTGAACTGGATGCCGTCGTACGTCGAGTCGTGGATCTCGGTGTCACGGATCGTGACGCCGGGGATGTCCTGACCCTGGGCGAACAAGGTGATGGCTCCGAACTCCTGGTCCTCGTTCCAGAACGCGCCGCCGGTGCGGTGCAGGGCGTTGCCCGCGATGAGGGTCTGCCCGGTGAAGGGGAGCGGGTCGTGGTCGGTGGCGAGCATGATGCCGGGGTAGTTCATCGTGTCGGCGATGACGTTGTTCTCGATGGTGTTGCCGTAACCGCCGTACACCGCGATGCCGTTGGCCCGCCACGGCAGCTGGATCGTGTTGTTGCGGAAGTGGTTGTCGTGGCCGATGTCGACCGAGGTGTCCTTCACGTACTTGCTGGACCACACGGCGAGCGCGTCGTCACCGGTGTTGCGGAAGGACGAGTTGTACACGGTCGAGTTACGGGTGCCGTTGGCGAAGTTGATGCCGTCGGCGTAGGTGTTGCGGATGCGGACGCCGGAGAACTCCAGCCCGTCGCCGGGGCCCCACAGTTCGGGGATGTTGGAGTAGTCGCGGCCGGCCCACACACCGACGTTGGCGTGCTCGATCCACACGTTGGTGATCTTCGTGCCCTTGCCGAAGCGGCCGTTGAGACCCACACCGCCCTCGGCGTTGCCGTCACCGCCCCGGATGGTGCCCGAGCCGAAGATGGCGATGTCGGAGATCTGGGTGTTGTGGTCGATGTCGAAGCCGAAGTTGCCCTCGTGCGGGTGGTTGATGCCACCGGCCTGGTGCGGCGGGGTGAGCGTGTAGAGCTGGGAGTGCCACATGCCCGCACCCTTGATGGTGACGTCCCGGATGCCGACCTGGTTGTACTGGCCGCGGTTGAGCGGGTCGTCGGTGAGGATCTTCTGCTCCTGGCGCCACTGCCCGGCCGGGATCCACACGCAGGAGATCGTGCCGTTCTGGTCGGCGGTGACCGCCCGCTGGAGGGCGTCGGTGTCGTCGAGCCCGTCGTTCGGGACGGCCCCGTACTCGGTGATCGAGGTGCAGTTGGCCGGCTTGCCGGTGGCGGGCGCGACCTGCTCCAGGTCGACCAGGTCGATGACGTAGAACGCGGCGGTGTCGCCCGCGTCCCGCTGCAGTCGGAACTTGGTGCCGACGGGGTAGGACTGCGCCAGCAGCGCGTGCGACTCGTCGAAGAGCCGGCGTGCGTCACCGCCGGGCGTGTTGGTCAGTCCCTCAGGGTCGTCGGTGGTCCCGTACAGCCAGCTGTGCTTCGACGACAGGTCGAGCTTCTGCACGAAGGTGTCGTTGGCGTACAGGCTGATCGTGGCCTGCGCCCCGCCCCCGCTCGCCGCGTCGGGGATCGAGTTGCGCACCACGATCGAGTTGGCGGGCGTGGTCGAGGTGAACTCGACGAACTGGCCGGTGGAGTTGAGCCGGACGGACTTGCGGCCGGAGGACTCGGTGGCGAAGTTGGTGTGCCCGAAGGTCCGCTTGGCGTCGGCGGTCAGGAGGGTGCCCTGGTAGCGGCCGTCCTCCGCCTCCAGTTCGGTGTACGGGACGGCGGCGCCGCGGCCGACGACGAGTGACTTGGCGAGCACGTTGTTGTTCTCGTTGGTCTCGGTGACGACTCCGGTGGCGTCGGCGGTCGCGGTGAGGGTGGCCCCGCCCGCGGTCGCCGTCCAGGTGCCGCTGATGGCGACGTTCACGGTGGCGCCCGCCGCCACCTGGGCGGTGGTGCCGTTGAGCGTGGTGGAGCCGACCTGGAGCCTGGTCACGGAACCGGCCGCCGCGGCGGTGGTGCCGCGGTTGTGCACGGCCACGGTGAAGGAGACGGACGAGCCGACGGCCGGGTTGGCCGGGCTGCTGGTGATGCCGCTGACTTCGAGGTCGGGGCCGGGTGCCTGGCCGACGACCAGCCGGGACGCGGCGGTGCGGCTGTTGTTGCTGTCGTCGAGTTCGGCGACGGTGTTGCGCGGGTCGACCACGGCGGAGACGCCGTAGCTGCCGGCCGGCCGGGTGCCCGTGGCGACGGCCACGGTGGCGGACGCGCCGGGTTCGAGCGCGGGTACGTTTCCGCTGCCCGCGACCGTGCCCTCCAGGCTCGCTTCGACGGTCGTGGCGGCCGAGCGTGCCGTGCCCGCGTTGCGGACGGTGGCGTTGACGGTCACCGAGTCCCGTTCGGAGGGCGAGGCGGGGGTCCAGTCCAGGCCGGTGACGGTCAGGTCGGGCGCGGGTGCGGCGGTCCCGACGATCTGGAACTCGGCGACCTGGCCGCCGGGCGCCCCGGTGTTGGAGAAGAACCGCAGCCGGACGTCGGACCAGCGGCCGGTGACCGGGATGGTCACCGCGTTGTTGTCCCGGGAGGGGCTGAAGGCGTAGTCGGCGCGGTCGCGCAGCGAGGTGAAGCCGCTCGCCGAGTTCTCCCGGCCGAACACCTGGATGCCCTGGGTCCTGGCGCCCCACGCCTGGTCCGGGTTGAGCTTGACCACGACGGCGGTGATGTCCGCGTCGGCGCCCAGCTTCACGGTCAGGTCGGAGGGATGGCCCGCCGCCTCCCAGTAGGTGGAGGCGGAGTCGTCGGTGGCGTTGGCGGCCACGTACGACTGGACCGACGAAGTGGCCTCGACGGGCTTGTTGCGCGCCAGGTTGGTGCCTGTGGGCGGCGGAGTGGTGCCGCCGTCGTCGCCGATCACCTCCAGCTCGGAGAGCTGGGCGGCGTTCCAACCGGTGTTCCCGGTGATGTTCACGCGGACATAGCGGGTCGTGGCGGGGGAGGTGAGGGTGACCGGGACGGTGTTGGCCTGTGCCGGGTTGAACGCCCGGCCCGTCGAGGCCGCGAGGGTGCTGAAGCTGGAGCCGTCGGTGCTGCCCTGGAGGGAGAGCGTCTGGCTACGGCTCTCCCAGGCGGCGGGCAGCTTGAGCACCACCTGGTCGACGGTGCGGGTCGCGCCGAGGTCGACCTGGACCCACTGCGGGAAGGACCCGGTCGGCCCCTCCCAGTAGGAGGCCTGGGAACCGTCGGTGACGTTCCCGGCGGTGTACGAGCCGTTCGAGCCGCCCGCCGTGGCCGGCCGGCCGAGCGCGAGGTTGACGGCCGCGGCCTTGGCCCCCTCGGTGTCGGGGGCGGTGGCGGCCCGGGCGCTCGACGTGAGGGCCAGCGGTATCAGCCCGGTCGTCATGAGCGCGGCTATGACGGCACCGGTCAGTGACCGGCGGCCGAGGGGTCTCCATCTCATGGGGGTCCTCTGTTCCGTTGTTCCGTGGGGGAGCTTCGGGGGAGCGGTAGCAGGGCACGGCAGTCGGCATGGGCATACCGGGGCAGGCACGGGGAGTGCGGGAGAGGGAGGGGAGTGTCCGACGAGGAATGCACCGGCCTTGCACGTAAATTGAGCTGCGCAGTCGATTCTTTGCGGAAACTACGCCCACAGGTTTCTAGCCTGTCTCCGCTTTGTCAACGGTCCCGGTACCACCGGTAGTTGACGTGGAAGCGGCTTGCATCGCTTGCGTCCCCACTTGCGTTTTTCGACAGTCCGCACGAAAGCCGCTGGCCCGGCGCCGCAGCAGGTGGAGGAGGGCAGCAGGGTGGCGTTTCGGACATGCTCACGCCATAGACGTACTGCCGAGCGTCTGCAACTCTCTGATCGATCGACGCAAAAGAGAGTGCTCTTCACCGCACATTGAAGCGCGATGCGCCGACCCCCACGGAAACCCACCCACACAGCCGCCCCGGGACCGCCCACCGCCGGACCGGGACGGAGATCGGGGACACATGAGACCGCAACGCCGGGGATGGCGGGGGATAGCCGCCGTTCTCTCCACCGCCCTGCTCCTGCTGGGCTGGCCAGCGCTGACCTCCGCCGCGGAGGCCGCCGGGCCCGACCTCGCCGCCGGACGGCCCGCCACCGCCAGCAGCGCCCACGCCGAATACGCCGCGAACAACATCACCGACGGCAACCAGGAAACGTACTGGCAGAGCGCCGGGAGCACCTTCCCCCAGTGGGTCCAGACCGACCTCGGCACCACCGCCCGCGTGGACGAGGTGGTGCTGCGGCTGCCGGCCGGCTGGGAGAGCCGCAGCCAGACCCTGTCCGTCCAGGGCAGCGCGGACGGCACCGGCTTCACCACCCTGAAGACCTCCGCGTCCTACGCCTTCAGCCCCGGCAGCGCCAACACCGTGACGGTGACCTTCCCCGCCGCACAGGCCCGGCACATCCGGATCCAGATCACCGCCAACACCGGCTGGCAGGCCGCCCAGCTCTCCGCGCTGGAGGTCCGCGAGGCCGGTGACTCCTCGGCGAACCTGGCCCGCGGCCGTACCCTCACCGCATCGAGCCACAACGAGACCTATGCGCCGGCCAACGCGGCCGACGGCAACAAGGCCAGCTACTGGGAGAGCCGCAACAACGACCTCCCGCAGTGGATCCAGGCGGACCTGGCCTCCTCCGTGCGCGTCAACCGGGTCGTGCTGCGCCTGCCCGACGGCTGGGGCGCCCGCAGCCAGACCCTGAAGATCCAAGGCAGCGCCAACGGCACCGACTTCACCGACCTCACCGCGTCCAAGGCCTACGCCTTCGCGCCGGGCGACGGCAACTCGGTGACGATCTCCTTCGACGCGACCACCACCCGGTACGTACGCGTCCTGGTCACCGCCAACACCGTGCAGCCCGCGGCCCAGGTGTCCGAGCTGGAGGTCTACGGACCGGCGACCGGCGACACCCAGGCGCCGAGCGCGCCCGCGGACCTCGCCTACACCGAGCCCGCCACCGGCCAGATCCGGCTGACCTGGAAGGCGTCCGACGACAACACCGGTGTCACCGGCTACGACGTGTACGCCAACAACGAGCTGCTGACCAGCGTCGCGGGCACCGTCACCACCTACACCGACAACCGCCCCGGCAACGCCACGGTCTCCTACTTCGTACGGGCCAAGGACGCGGCGGGGAACGTCTCCGGGAACAGCAACACCGTCACCCGCCGCGGCGACAGCGGCGACACCCAGGCACCCACCGCACCATCGAACCTGTCCCTCACCGAACCGGCCGCCGGACAGATCCGCCTCGCCTGGAACGCCTCCAGCGACAACACCGGCGTCACCGGCTACGAGGTGTACGCCAACAACAGCCTGCTCACCACGGTCGGCGGCACGGTCACCACGTACACCGACAACCGGTCCGCGAGCGCCACGGTCTCGTACTTCGTACGGGCCAAGGACGCGGCCGGCAACGTCTCCGGCGACAGCAACACCGTGACCCGCAACGGCACTTCGGGCCCCGGCTCCAACCTCGCGGTCGGCAGGCCGATCACGGCCTCCTCGACCGTGCACACCTTCGTCGCCGAGAACGCCAACGACAACAGCACCTCCACCTACTGGGAGGGCTCCGGCCACCCCGCCACCCTCACCGTGAAGCTCGGCGCCAACGCCGACGTCTCCTCGCTCGTCCTCAAGCTCAACCCGGACAGCGCCTGGGGCGCCCGCACCCAGAACATCCAGGTCCTCGGCCGCGAGCAGGACGCCTCCGGCTTCACGAGCCTGGTCGCCGCGAAGGACTACGCCTTCAGCCCCTCCGGCGGCAACAGCGTGAGCGTGCCCGTCACCGCGCGCGTGGCCGACGTGCAGCTCCGCTTCACCTCCAACACGGGCGCCCCGGCCGGGCAGCTCGCCGAGTTCCAGGTGATCGGCACCGCCGCGCCCAACCCGGACCTTGAGGTCACCGCGCTGACCGCGTCCCCGGCCTCACCGGTCGAGTCCGACGAGATCACCCTGACCGCCACCGTCCGCAACAGCGGCGAGGCCGCCGCACCCGCCAGCGCGGTCGCCCTGCGGCTGGGCGGCACCAAGGTCGCCACCGCGTCCGTCGCCGCCCTCGCGGCCGGCGCGACACGGACCGTCAGCGCCTCCATCGGCGCACGCGACGCGGGCACCTACCAGCTCAGCGCCGTCGCGGACGAAGCCAACGCCGTCATCGAGCAGAACGAGACCAACAACACCTACACCAGCCCCACTTCACTCGTCGTACGCCCGGTCTCCAGCTCCGACCTCGTGCCGGTGCTGACCACCACACCGTCCGGCCCGGCGGACGGCGACACGGTCACCTTCAAGGCCGCCGTACGCAACCAGGGCACCACCGCCTCGGCGGGCGGCGCACACGGCATCACGGTCACGCTCGTCGACTCCAAGGGCGCCACCGTGAAGACCCTGACCGGCTCCCACGACGGCACGATCGCCGCCGGAGCCACCACCGGGGCCGTCACGCTCGGCACCTGGACCGCGGCCAACGGCTCGTACACGGTCCGTACCACGGTCGCCGCCGACGCCAACGAACTCCCGGTCAAACGGGAGAACAACACGGCGAGTCAGTCCCTGTTCGTCGGACGCGGCGCCAACATGCCCTACGACATGTACGAGGCGGAGGACGGCACCACCGGAGGCGGCGCGGCCACCGTCGGACCCAACCGGACCGTCGGCGACCTCGCCGGCGAGGCGTCCGGCCGCAAGGCGGTCACCCTCAACAGCACCGGTGAGTACGTGGAGTTCACTACCAAGGCCGCCACGAACACCCTGGTCACCCGCTTCTCCATCCCGGACTCGGCCGGCGGCGGCGGGATCGACGCCACCCTCAACGTCTACGTCAACGGCACCTTCCGCAAGGCGCTGCCGCTCACCTCGAAGTACGCCTGGCTGTACGGGGCGGAGGCAGGTCCCGGCAACTCGCCGTCCGCGGGAGCCCCGAGGCACATCTACGACGAGGCGCACCTGATGCTGGGCGAGACCGTCCCGGAGGGGGCGAAGATCCGGCTGCAGAAGGACACGGCCAACACCTCCAAGTACGCGATCGACTTCGTCAGCCTGGAGCAGGTCTCACCGGTCGCCAACCCGGACCCGGCCGCGTACGCCGTCCCGGCCGGTTTCGGTCACCAGGACGTGCAGAACGCCCTCGACCGGGTGCGGATGGACACCACCGGCAAGCTCACCGGGGTCTACCTCCCGCCCGGCAACTACGAGACGTCGAGCAAGTTCCAGGTGTACGGCAAGGCCGTGCAGGTGGTCGGCGCCGGGCCCTGGTACACGCAGTTCCACGCCCCGTCGGGCCAGGACAACACCGACATCGGTTTCCGGGCGGAGAACACCGCGAAGGGGTCCTCGTTCAGGAACTTCGCGTACTTCGGCAACTACACCTCCCGTATCGACGGGCCGGGCAAGGTGTTCGACTTCGCAAACGTGTCGGACATGGTCATCGACAACACCTGGACCGAGCACATGGTCTGCATGTACTGGGGAGCCAACACCGACCGGGTGACGATCAGCAACGCGCGGATCCGCAACACGTTCGCCGACGCGATCAACATGACCAACGGGTCGACGGACAACCACGTGGTCAACAACGAGTCCCGGGCCTCCGGGGACGACAGCTTCGCCCTGTTCTCCGCGATCGACGCGGGCGGCGCCGACATGAAGGACAACCTCTACGAGAACCTGACCTCGATCCTCACCTGGCGCGCCGCCGGCATCGCCGTCTACGGCGGCTACGACAACACCTTCCGCAACATCCACATCGCGGACACCCTGGTCTACTCGGGCATCACGATCAGCTCGCTGGACTTCGGCTATCCGATGAACGGGTTCGGCACGTCTCCCACGACCGTCGAGAACGTCTCGGTGGTGCGCTCCGGCGGCCACTTCTGGGGCAACCAGACCTTCCCCGGCATCTGGCTGTTCTCCGCCTCGAAGGTCTTCCAGGGCATCCGCGTCAAGGATGTGGACATCGTGGACCCGACCTACAGCGGAATCATGTTCCAGACCCAGTACGACGCCGGCGGGCGGCCCATCAATCCGATCAAGGACACGGTCCTCACCGACATCTCGATCACGGGCGCCCGCAAGAGCGGGGACGCCTACGACGCCAAGTCCGGCTTCGGACTGTGGGCCAACGAGCTGCCCGAACAGGGGCAGGGTCCGGCGGTCGGTGAGGTCACCTTCAACGGCCTGCGCTTCAGCGGCAACGCCGTGGACGTACGGAACACCACCTCCACCTTCAAGATCAACATCAACCCGTGACATGACACCGACGAGGTAGGGGACGGCACCCGAAGGGAGGCCTACAAGGCTGGCGCAAGCCGTTTGCGCGGCTTGCGCTAGCCTTGCGCTCATGACGCGACGACTTGCTCAGGTAGCCAAGAAGGTTGGAGTCAGCGAGGCCACGGTCAGCCGGGTCCTCAACGGCAAGCCCGGAGTGTCGGACAGCACCCGGCAGTCCGTGCTCACCGCGCTGGACGTCCTCGGCTACGAGCGTCCCACCCAGCTGCGCGGCGAGCGGGCGCGTCTGGTCGGCCTGGTCCTGCCCGAACTGCAGAACCCGATCTTCCCCCTGTTCGCCGAGGTCATCGGCGGCGCGCTCGCCCAGCAGGGGCTCACCCCCGTGCTGTGCACCCAGACCAAGGGCGGCGTCTCCGAGGCGGACTACGTGGAACTGCTGCTCCAGCAGCATGTATCCGGCGTGGTGTTCGCGGGCGGCGGCCTGTTCGCCCAGGCGGACGCGCCGCACGACCACTACCGGCAGCTCGCCGAACGGCGTATCCCGGTCGTGCTGATCAACGCCCCGATCGAGGGGCTCGACTTCCCGTGCGTCTCCTGCGACGACGCCGTGGCGGTGGAGCAGGCGTGGCGCCACCTCACCCTGCTGGGGCACGAGCGCATCGGCGTGGTCCTCGGCCCGAGCGACCACATCCCTTCCCGGCGCAAGCTGGCCGCCGCCCGGGCCGCGGCGGAGGCGGCCGGCGGGTCCCTGCCCGACGCGTACGTGGAGCGGTCGATGTTCTCCCTTGAGGGCGGCCAGGCGGCCACCAGCCGCCTGCTGGACCGCGGTGTCACCGGCGTCGTCTGCGCCAGCGACCCGCTCGCCCTCGGCGCCATCCGGGCCGCCCGCAGGCGGGGCCTTGCGGTGCCCGAGCAGGTCTCGGTCGTCGGCTACGACGACTCCGCCTTCATGAACTGCACCGAGCCCCCGCTGACCACGGTCCGCCAGCCCGTCGAGGCCATGGGGCGCGCCGCCGTGGACCTGCTGTGCGCCCAGATCCAGGGCGCCGAAGTACAGCCCGGCGAGCTGCTGTTCGAGCCGGAACTGGTGGTCCGCGGCTCGACGACGCAGGCGCCGCGCGGCTGATTCGCACGACACCGGCGCGGTGCGGCCGAGTTCGGCC
>NZ_JBHWZP010000164.1:0-20915 GCF_042728395.1 Streptomyces sp. NPDC060205 | reverse complement strand
CCCAGAGCGCGGCGGTCGCGGCGACGACGGCGATCAGGACGGAGAGCGCGACGGTACGGGCCTCGTAGCGCAGGTCGCCGTTCAGACGAATGGCCGCCATGCCTATGTAATGCATGGCCGCGACCCCGAGACCGGTGAACGTGCCCGCGATCAGCAGCGTCGTCGTGTTCGCGCCGCGATAGCCGACGGCGAAGACGCCGACACCGACCACGGCGATCGCCACCGCGAGACTGAGAAGCGTGAGGCCGACGTCGTAACGGATACGGCTTTCCTCGACCTGGAATCCGATCATGGCGATGAAATGCATCGTCCAGATGCCGCAGCCGATCGACGCGGCCCCGAGCGCGAGCCAACCCGGCCTCCACGACTGGTCGTTGCGCAGGGAACGGGTGATGCAGCGCAGCCCCAGGGCGGCTCCCAGGCAGGCCATGACATAGGCCGCGAGCGGTGTGACCAATCCATAGCTGAATCCGTCGACCGTGCCTTGCATATGCCAACATCCCCCCGGAATACGACTGTTGCGGGGACATATGTATGCGCCACAACGGGGCGTCAGCAAGGGGTTTCGTGCAATTGCAGCCAACGGAATTCCCTGTCGGCCACTTCCGGTCACGAAAAGACTTTATCGAGCCGGAGGGAATCATTCTGGTGGCGCGGCCCGGGACCGCGGCCCCTCGGTTCGGGGCCCGCCCTCAGACCTGGGGCTTGGACGTCACCGTGAACTGCGCCCCGTCGGGGTCCCGCAGCACCGCCTCCGTGGAGGTCGCGCCGTCCCGGACCGTACCGCCGTGCTCCAGGGCGGCGCGGATGCAGGTCTCGACGTCCGAGACGGCGAAGTGGACCTGCCAGTGGGGCCGGATAGTGGGATCGGGAGCGGCCTCCACCGCGCCGGAGTGGATACGGGCCACCACGTCGCCGTCGCTGCGCAGGACGACCTCGTCCCCGTCGTAGTGCACCTCGCAGCAGCCGGGCCGCGAGGTAGCCCACTCCAGCACCTCGCCGTAGAACATCGCGGCGTCGAAGGCGTTGCGCGTGTGCAGTCGCAGGAAGGCGGGGGCGGCGCGGCGCCAGGTCTCCCAGCCGGCGACGAGCTGGCCCTCCCAGATGCCGAAGACGGCTCCGTCGCGGTCCGCCAGCAGGGCCGCCCGGCCCGGCGGGAAACCGATGGGCCCGACCGCCGCCGTACCGCCGCGCTCCTGGCCCCGGGCCACCGCCTCGTCGGCGCTGTCCACGGCGAAGTACGGGGTCCAGGCGACGGCCATCTGCCACATCGTGGCCACCGCCGCGATACCCGCGACCGGCACCCCGTCCGCGTAGGCGATCCGGAACCGGTCCATCAGCGCGGTCGTCCGGAACCGCCACCCCAGCACCGCCTGGTAGAAGTCCTCGGCGGCCTGCTGGTCCCGCGCCGTGAGGCTGACCCAGCACGGGGCTCCCGCGACCGAGTGGCTGGAGACGACGTCGTTGCGGACTCTTGCGTCGCTGTTCATGGCAGTACCGTTCCTGAGTCGTGCCGGGGGGTGTGGGCGGCACCCGGCAGCGTCGAGAGCGCCGGCCGGGCCGTGGTGCCGTCTTCCTCAGCATCCCCCGCCCGTGCCTCCTTCGCCCGGAGGCGGGCGGGGTCCCACGCCCCGAGTACCCGGCGCTCAGGCCCGAAACAAACCGGCACCCAGGACCGCTCAATCGTGCGCCGGCCTGTCCCTCAGCCGGTGGTCGGCCAGATTCAGCGCCTCGTCGACGACCCGCCGCAGATGCCCGTCCCGCAGCGAATAGATCACCCGGCGGCCCTCCTTACGTGTGTTGACGAGGCCCGCGAGCCGCAGCCGCGCCAGGTGCTGGCTGACCGCCGGACGGGCGGCCCCGCACCGCTCCGTGAGGGTCGTGACGTCCGCCTCGTCCTCGGCCAGGGCGTGCAGCAGGACGAGGCGGGTGCGATCGCCCAGGAGGGCGAAGAGTTCGGCGGCGAGGGCGAACTGCTCCTCGCCCGGTGTGCGCGGGTGCTCATCGTGCGCAGGTGACAGGTGCATGCGTGCGCTCATACGCACATAATGGCCCGGTGGGGCGATCGCGTCCACCTCGTTCATGGACATCCCGGGAAGGGGAGCATGTGAGCACCGAGCACGACCACGGGCACGAGCGGGCACACGGGCATGGGCACGGGAGCGAGCACGCGCAAGGGCACGGGCACGGGGGTGGGCGGGAGCGGGCACACGCTCATGGGCATGAGGGTGGGCACGGACACGCGCACCTCTCAGGGAGTGCGGCCCGGGCCGGGCACCGGCTGCGGCATCGGCTGGCCCACCTCCTCACCCCGCACTCCCACGCCACCACCGACAAGGTCGACTCCGCGCTGGAGTCCTCCGCCCGCGGTATCCGTACGCTCTGGATCTCGCTGGCCGTCCTCGGCGCGACCGCCGCCGCCCAGGCGGTCGTCGTCGCCCTCTCCGGCTCGGTGGCGCTGCTCGGCGACACCGTGCACAACGCGGGGGACGCGCTCACCGCCGTACCGCTCGGCATCGCGTTCGTCCTGGGCCGGCGGGCGGCGGACCGCCGGTTCACCTACGGATACGGCCGGGCCGAGGACCTGGCGGGGCTCGTGATCGTGCTGACGATCGCGGCCTCCGCGGTCTTCGCGGGCTGGACGGCGGTCGACCGGCTGCTCGACCCACGCCCCGTCGAGCATCTGCCGGTGGTCGCGGCGGCGGCCGTCATCGGCTTCGTGGGCAACGAGTGGGTGGCCCGCTACCGCATCCGCGTGGGCCGCGAGATCGGCTCGGCCGCGCTGGTCGCGGACGGACTCCACGCCCGGACGGACGGCTTCACCTCGCTCGCCGTGCTGCTGGGCGCGGGCGGCGCGGCGATCGGCTGGCAACTCGCCGACCCGGTGGTCGGACTGGCGATCACGGCGGCCCTGCTGCTGGTGCTGCGCGACGCCGCGCGCGAGGTGTTCCGCCGGGTCATGGACGCGGTCGACCCGGCCCTGCTCGACGCGGCCGAGGACGCGCTGCGGGACGTACCTGGGGTACGCGGGGTCGGCGAACTGCGGCTGCGCTGGATCGGCCACCGGCTGCGCGCCGAGGTGGCCGTCGTCGTGGACGGGGAGTCCAGCGTCCGCGAGGCCCACCAGGTCGCGGTGGCGGCCGAACACGCCCTGCTGCACGCCGTACCGGGCCTCACCGCGGCCCTCGTACACGCCGATCCGTCGCCCGCGCCGGGCGAGTCGGACCCGCATCTGGCGCTGGCCCATCACGCGACGGGGCAGGGCTGAGCGGTCAGGCGTTCCCCAGCCCCTCCAGGACCACGGCGTTCGGCAGCTCGGCGAAGGCCTTGCCGGGCACGAGCAGCTTTCCGCGCCGCCGGCCGCTGCCCACCAGGACGTACGGCAGGTCGACGACGGCCGAGTCCACCAACAGCGGCCAGTGGGCGGGCAGTCCGAGCGGTGTGATGCCGCCGTACTCCATCCCGGTCTCGCCGGTCGCCGTGTCCATCGACGCGAACGACGCCTTGCGCGCGCCGAGTTGCCGCCGGACCACGCCGTTCACGTCGACGCGGGTGGCGGACAGCACCACGCACGCGGCGAGCGTGGTCTCCCCGCCGCGTTTGCCCGCGACGACCACGCAGTTCGCGGACTGCCCGAGGAGTTCCGGGCCGTAGTGCTCAAGGAAGGTGGCGGTGTCGGCCCACTCCGGCTCGGTGTCCACGTACACGATCTGCTCGGCGGGGACGCTGCCGCGCCAGTCGCGTACGGCGTCGGCGACCGGGCGGGTCAGCACGTCGAGGCGTTCGGTGGCGGGCGTGGCGTCGTCGAAGTGTCCGAGGGGTGCGCGCATGACGGCACGCTAACAGCCGCGCGGACGGCACCCGCGGCGGGCTTGAGGGACTGGGCGCGGGCCGTCGGACTCAGTGCACGCCGGGGACCGACACCGCCATGACCATCTCCACCGGTACGTCGCCCGCGTTGCCGTACGTGTGGGGGGTGTTGGCCTCGAAGGAGGCGCTCGAACCGGCCGGGACGCGGTACTCCGTGCCGTCGACCGTGAGCGCCAGCTCGCCCTTCGTGACGTGGATGAGTTCGACCGTGCCCGTGGGGTGCGGGTCCGAGGGGCTGCCCTCCCCCGGCATCAGCCGCCAGTCCCACATCTCCAGCGGGCCGGGGGCCTCCGTGCCCGCGAGGAGGCGGTTGTAGCTGCCGGCGTCCGTGTGCCAGAGCCGTACGGCCTGCTCCGCCGGGACGATCCGGACCTTCGGGCCCTGCTCGTAGTCGAGCAGGGTGGTGATGCTGATGCCGAGCGCGTCGCCGATCTTCACGACCGTGCCGAGGCTGGGGTTGGTGCGGGCCTGCTCGATCTGGATGAGCATGCCGCGGCTGACCCCGGCGCGGGCGGCGAGGGCGTCCAGGGTGAAGCCGCGCTCGGTGCGCCAGCGCTTGACGTTGCGCGCCAGTGACTGGGTCAGGAGGTCGAGGTCCGACACATTCCGTCCAATATTCTGGATGACAGAGTCTAATGAACTGAACTACGGTGGGGTGCACCGGATTGTTCATCGAACTGTACTGCGAGGCACGTGATGACAGCACTGTTCGCCCTGGCCACCAGCCTCCTGTGGGGGCTGGCCGACTTCGGCGGCGGTCTGCTGACACGGCGTACGCCCGCGCTGACGGTGGTGGTCGTCTCGCAGTCGATCGCCGCGGTGGTGCTGGGCGCGATCGTCCTCGCGACCGGTGCCTGGAGCGAGACGGGGCCGCGGCTGTGGTTCGCGGTGGCGGCCGGGCTGGTCGGGCCCGTCGCGATGCTGGCCTTCTACAAGGCACTCGCGCTCGGGCCGATGGGCGTCGTCTCCCCGCTCGGTTCGATCGGGGTCGCCGTGCCCGTGGGGGTCGGGCTCGTCCTCGGGGAGCGTCCCGGACTGATGCAGTTCGTGGGGATCGCGGTCGCCGTCGCGGGGGTCGTACTGGCGGGCGGTCCGCAGTTCAGGGGGGCGCCCGTGCAGCGGCAGGCCGTGCTGCTCACACTGCTCGCGGCGTTCGGGTTCGGCGCGGTGATGGCGCTGATCGCGGAGGCGTCGTCGACACTCACCGGGTCTTTCTGGCGCTGTTCGTGCAGCGCGTCACGAATGTCGTCGCCGGTGGGGCGGCGCTGTGCGTGTCCGTACGGCGGGGGCGGGTGGCTCCGCCTCGGGTCTCCTGGCGGGCGGTGCCGGCGTTCGCGTTCGTGGGGCTGGCGGATGTCGCCGCCAACGGCACGTATGCGCTGGCCGCTCGGCTTGGGCCGGTGACTGTGGCCGCGGTTCTCGCCTCGCTGTATCCGGTGGTCACCGCGCTGGCCGCGCGGGGGGTTCTGCGGGAGCGGTTGCGGGGGGTGCAGGCCGCTGGCGCGGGGCTTGCGGTGGTGGGGAGCGTGTTGCTCGCCACGGGGTGAGCCGACCGGTTGGCCTCGGGCCCCGCGGGGGGTGTGTGCGTCGGCTGCGGGTGCGTCGTGGCTGGTCGCGCCGTTCCCCGCGCCCCTTGGGGGGTGGGTGGCTGGGGATGCGTCCTGACGCTCGCGTGCGTCGTGGCTGAGCGCGCCGTTCCCCGCGCCCCTTACAGGGCCCGTCAGGTCTGTGCGTCGGCCTCGCGTGCGTCGTGGCTCAGCGCGCCGTTCCCCGCGCCCCTTACGGGGCGTCCTCTATTGCTCTCAGGGCCTTGATGCTCTGTTCGTCCAGTTGTGACAGGGCCAGGAGTTGTTCCGGGGTGATGTCTGCGGGGATCGGGGTCGGGGCCGGGGTGCGCAGTGGGGGCTGCCAGCCTTCGGTGGGGGTCCAGCGGCGGACGACACGGGCCGGTGCCCCCGCCACCACCGCGTGGTCGGGGACCACGCCGCGTACCACCGCGCCGGCCGCCACGACGACGTTCCGGCCGATCCGCGCCCCCGGCAGGATCACCGCGCCCGTGCCGATCCAGCAGCCGGGGCCGATCTCCACCGGTTCCATCCGCGGCCACTGCTTGCCGATGGGCATCTGCGGATCGTCGTACGAGTGGTTCGTGGACGTCACGTACACATAGGGCCCGAAGTAGCAGTCGCTGCCGATCGTGACCGTCGTGTCGGCGATGACATGGCTGCCCCGGCCGAGGACGACACCGTCGCCCAGGCGCAGTATGGGCTCCGCACCGAGGTCGAGGTCGGGCATCAACCCGGCGGTCAGCGTGACCTGTTCGCCGATGATGCAGTGGTCGCCGAGGTGGATCCACGGCTCGCCGAACACCGTGCCCTGCGGGAAGGCCAGCCTGGTGCCCGTCCCCATCGCGCCGAACCGCAGCCGTCCCGGCCGCTCGGCCGTCACCGCGCCGGTCCGCTGCACCCAGGCCCAGCCCGCGTGGACGGCCCGCTGGACGAGGCGGCTCCGCCGGGACGAGAACGTGTTCTTGCTCTTGGGCACCCGCTCACCGTACTCAGCGTCGCGTCCGCCCAAGAGCTCGTACCCCTGTGATCTTCGCCCCACCGCCACCGACCTGCGCTTCACCCGCCACGGATGATGCGCTCGCGCCCCGTCGGGGGTGCGCTGGCGCCATGACCCGGTACCGCGTTCTTCATCCCTTCGACACGGCCGGACGCCTGGCGCGGTTCGCGCTGGGGACCGCCGCCGACGTCGCCGACGCGGTGATCCGCGCGGTGACCGCCGCGGTCGTCGACCGGATGGATCTCGACGAGCTCGTGGCGCGCGTCGACGTGAACCGGGTCGCCGAGCGCGTCGACGTCGACCGGATCGCGGCCCGGCTGAATGTCGACGCCGTGCTCGACCGTGTCGATCTGGCCGTTCTCACCAAGAGCGTGCTGGAGGAGATCGACCTGGGCCGTATCGTCCGCGACACCGGGGGCGGTATGGCCGACGAGACGGTCCACGGGCTCCGGGCCCGGAGCATGCGGGCCGACCGGATGGTGGACCGCATCGCCGACCGCCTGCTGCGCAGACCCGACATCGGTCAGGGGCCGGAGCAGGCATCGGCGGTGGTGTCCGTGTCCGTACCTGAACCGCCCCGTGCGCGGACGCCCTGACCGGGAGGGCACCGTGACGGGGGCGGAGCGGGCCCAAGGCCCGCGCGGGGAGGCCGCGGGGCTCGTGTCGCGGGCCCTGGCGGGCCTCGTCGACGTGTTCGTGATGGCCGGGCTCGGGCTCGCCGTGCAGCTCGGGGCCGGTGCCGTGCGGCTGCTCGTCACCGGGCCGCCGTTCCGGCTGCCCGACCCACCGGTCTGGCTCTCGGGTCTGTGCGGCTGGACCATCGCCCTGCTCTATCTCGCCGGGAGCTGGGTCGTGACCGGCAGCACCGTGGGCGGCCGGCTGCTCGGTCTGCGCGTCACCCGCCGCTCGGGCAGGCTACCGGGCGTTCTGCGCGCCCTCGCGCGTGCCGGGCTGTGTCTGGTGTTCCCCTTGGGCCTGCTGTGGATCCCGGTGAGCAGGCGCCGTGCGTCGGTCCAGGATCTCGTCCTGGCCACCACCGTCCGCTACGACAAGGTGTGACGAGCCGTCACCAGTGTTCACGCGACGGGCTGCTGCCTGGGCAGCAGGGTTGCGGCCGTGAGTCCGCCCAGGCCCACGAAGGCCAGGACGCCCAGAGCCACCGCGTACGGGCCGGCCGCGGGGTCGGCGACCAGGATCGTGCCGGCGATCGCCGTACCGAGCGACGAGCCGAGGTTCGACACACTGCGGGACAGTCCCGAGATCTCGCCCTGCCGGTCCTCGCCGAAGCTCGACTGGACGACGTTGACCGACGGGGTGAGCATCACGCCGAGCCCCAGGCCGATGAGGAGCAGTCCGGGGGTGAAGGCCCACACGCTCGGCGAGCCGGAGGCCATCGCGATCAGCAGGCCGATCCCGCAGATCGTGACGCCGAAGCCCACGACGATGAGCGTCCGCTGCGGCCACCGCTTCACCAGGCGCTCGGCGGCGAGCGAGGCCGCGAGGATGCCGAGGGTGGCGGCGGTGAAGATCGCCCCGGTCTCGATCGCGTCGTACCCGCGTACGACCTGGAGATAAGCGGCGACCACGAACGACACCCCCATCAGCATCAGCCACTGGGCGTGCTGGGTGACGAGCCCGAGGTTGGACGTGCGGTCGTGGAACAGGCTCGTCGAGAACAGCGGTTCCCGGCCGGAGCGTTCCTTCGCGCGCACCCAGCGGAAGAGCCACACCAGGACGAGCGCGCCGAGCACCAGCAGGCCCGCCATCAGCCAGCCGTTGTCGTCGGCGGCCAGGATGCCCATGACGACGAGGACGAGGCCGACCGCGGACAGGACGGCTCCGCCGGTGTCGAAGTGCCGGTCCGGCTCCGGCGGCAGGGGGTCCCGGACGTGGCGGCTCAGCAGGATGATCAGCGCGACCACCGCCGCCTGGAAGCCGAAGGCGGCCCGCCAGCCGATCGCCGAGGTGATGAGCCCGCCGATCAGCGGTCCCGCGGCGGCGCCGATGCCGCCCAGCGCCATGACGGTCCCGAACGCGTGGGCCCGGGAGGTCACGTCGGGGAACAGGAGCGTGG
The DNA here is from genome assembly GCF_042728395.1 of Streptomyces sp. NPDC060205. Taxonomy (NCBI): domain Bacteria; kingdom Bacillati; phylum Actinomycetota; class Actinomycetes; order Kitasatosporales; family Streptomycetaceae; genus Streptomyces; species Streptomyces sp. NPDC060205. The sequence continues at coordinate 12,406 of NZ_JBHWZP010000164.1, read as the reverse complement.
TGAGGATGTAGACGGGCGGGATGAGCAGGGCCGTGCCGATCCCCTGGAGGATCGAGTAGCCGAGACCGAGGATGCCGAGGCCCGGCGCGAGTGCGCTGAGCACGGCTCCCACCCCGTAGACGACGAGACCGGCGAGGAAGCAGCGTTTGCGGCCGTAGCGGTCGGTCAGCTTTCCGCCCGGGATCATCAGCGCCGCCATCGTCAGCAGGAAGACCGTGATGACGGTCTGCACGCCCTGGACGGTGGTGTCCAGGTCCTCGCTGATGTCGTTGATCATGACGTTCATGTTGGAGCCGGCGTAACTGCAGATGAACTGCGCGAGCGCGAGCGGGGCCAGGACGCGTCGCGCGGGGCGCGATGTCCGTCCCGGTGACCTCGTTTCAGGGGGTTTCGGTGGCATGGCCATGTCGGCTCCCGGACGTTCGGATGCGGATATCGTCCGTGGCGGCTGATCGCCCGTCATCACCCTTGCGAGGTGACGACGGGTTCGTGTGCCACGGAGTAGATGTCGATGAGCGAGGGACCGGGCGGAGGGCCGCGATGCCAGGTGACAGGAAGAGCGCTTCGAGCGTCCCGCCCGGGCTGCGTACGCTCCTGGCCTACCGGCGGGAGTGGCTCGTCAAGGACGTGGTGGCGGGCGTCGTCCTCACCACGCTGCTCGTGCCGCAGGGCATGGCGTACGCGGAGCTGGCAGGACTGCCCGCGATCACCGGGCTGTACACGTCCGTGCTCTGCTTGCTCGCCTACGCCGTCTTCGGCCCGTCCCGCATCCTGGTGCTCGGCCCGGACTCCTCGCTCGGCCCGATGATCGCCGCCACGGTCCTGCCCCTGATCGCCGCGGGAGGGGACAGCACGCGGGCCGTGGCGCTCGCCTCGATGCTCGCGCTGATGGTCGGGGCGATCACGATCCTGGCGGGGGTGGCCAAGCTGGGCTTCATCGCCGACCTCATCTCCAAGCCCACGATGATCGGCTACATGAACGGCCTGGCGCTCACCATCCTGATCGGGCAGCTGCCGAAGCTGTTCGGCTTCAAGACGGACGCCGACGGGCTGCTCGCCGAGGTCGGGGGCTTCTTCCAGGGGCTGGCCGACGGGAAGGCGGTGCCCGCCGCCGTGGCGGTGGGCGTCACGGGGATCGTGCTGATCCTGGTCCTGCAGCGCTGGCTGCCGAAGGTGCCGGCGGTCCTCGTCATGGTGCTGCTGGCGATCACCGCGACCTCGCTCTTCGACCTGGGCCGGCACGGCGTCGGTCTGGTCGGTGAACTCCCCCGCGGTTTCCCGCCGCTGACCTGGCCCGGCATCCGCTGGGACGACCTCGGCCCGCTCTTCGTCGGCGCGCTGGGCATCGCGCTCGTCTCGCTCGCCGACACCATCTCCAACGCGACGGCGTTCGCCACCCGCACCGGCCAGGAGGTCCGCGGCAACGAGGAGATGGTCGCGATCGGCGCGGCGAACATGGCGGCCGGGCTGTTCCAGGGCTTCCCCGTCAGCACGAGCGGGTCACGCACGGCCGTGGCCGAACGGGCGGGCGCCCGGAGCCAGCTCACCGGGGTCGTCGGGGCCGGCCTGATCGTCCTCATGCTGGTGCTGCTCCCCGGGCTGTTCCGCAATCTGCCCCAGCCCGCGCTGGCCGCCGTGGTGATCACGGCGTCGCTGTCCCTGGCCGACCTCCCGGGGACGGTACGGCTGTGGCGTCAGCGCAGGACGGAGTTCCTGCTGGCGATGGCGGCCTTCCTCGGGGTGGCCCTGCTCGGTGTGCTGCCCGGGATCGCGGTCGCCGTCGGGCTGTCCATCCTCAATGTCTTCCGGCGGGCCTGGTGGCCGTACAACACCGTTCTCGGACGGGTGCCTGGGCTTGAGGGCTACCACGACGTCCGCTCGTATCCGCAGGCCGAGCATCTGCCCGGACTGGTGATCCACCGCTTCGACGGTCCGCTGTTCTTCGCCAACGCCAAGGCGTTCCGCAACGAGGTGACACGGCTGGCCCTCGGCGAACCGCAGCCCGTCTGGGTGCTGATCGCGGCCGAGCCGGTGACCGACGTGGACACCACGGCCGCCGACGAGCTGGAGGAGCTGGACGAGTCGCTCAACGAACGCGGCATCAGCCTGGTGTTCGCCGAACTGAAGGACCCGGTGCGGCGCAAGATCGAGCGGTACGGACTGACCCGGACCATCGAGCCGGACCACTTCTTCCCCACCATCGAGGCCGCCGTCGCCGCCTACCGGGAGAAGACCGGCGCCCGGTGGGCGTCGACGGATCGGCCGACGCCGCCAACGGACTGACAGGACTGAACCGTCCGGCGCCGCCTCAGGACTGAACCGGCCGGCCTAGCCGACGGACAGGACGTGCGTGCCCCAGGCGTCCAGGTCGACGAAGAGTCCGGGACCGGTCAGTTCGGCGCCTGAGCGCGGGTAGCGGGCGGCGTCGAGCAGGCTCGTCAACGTCCGCTCGCCGGGGCCGAGTTCGGGCCACGGCAGGCGGATCCTCGCCTGGGCCCGGTGGTCGGAGAGGTTGACCACCGTCAGGAAGCGGCCCGCCGCGCCCGACCAGCCCCAGGCGAGCAGAGCGCGGTGGGAGGGGTTGTCGGGCCAGCCCTCGCAGTCGAGGAGCCGCCACTGCCCGGTGCGCATCCCGCTGCGGTGGACGGCGCCGAGCAGCCTCTCGTGGAAGGCGCGCAGCGCGAGGTCCGGTGTCTCGTCGGGCCGTCGGTCCAGGAAGACCGGCAGCCGGGTGCGGCGCCCGGTGAACTGGCCCTCGTGCCACAGGGTCGCCCCGGGCAGGGTGGCGATCATGACGGCCGCGGCCCGTTCCTTCGCCGGGTCCATCGTGGCCGCGGCCCGCGGCTCGTCGTGGTTCTCCAGGAAGCGTACGAGTTTGCGCTGGTAGGCCTCGTCCGCCGTGAGGTGTCCGCGGACGGACTCGGGGCTCTCGTGCAGCAGCCGGTCGTAGAGCCGTTTGTCGTAGCAGAAGTCGAAGCCCTGCTGCTGCAGGTCGAACTCGCGGTCCCAGTACGCCTCGGCGGCGAAGACCATGCCGGGATGCGCGCGTCGTACGCCGGTGATGACGGTGGGCCAGAAGTCCTCCGCGGGCCGCTCGCCCGCCCGCTCGCCCCAGGTGCGGGCGAAGACGTCGTTCATCATCAGCATCGCCATGTCGCAGCGGACCCCGTCGCACTGGTCGCCGATCCGCATGAGGACGTCCGTGGTGGCCGCGCGCAGGGCGGGCTCGAAGGCGTTGAGCTGCACCACGTCCGGCCAGGGCGGGAAGAAGGGGTCGCGGCCACGGGCCAGGACCTGGCCCGCGACGGAGAGGTAGGCCGCCGGATCGCCGCGCAGGTCGTCCTCGCTCCCCCGGACGAAGTACTCGGGGTGCTCGACCGTCCAGGGGCTGTCCGGCGCCACGTGGTTGGGCACGTAGTCGAGGAGCAGCGCGATGCCCCGGCCGGCCAGTTCGGCGCGTGCGGCGGCGAGTCCCACGCTCCCGCCGAGGTCCCCGTCGACCTCGTAGCGGCGGATGCAGTACGGCGATCCGGCGATCTCCTCCTCGTGGAGGTCGGGCACGGCCCGGGTGAAGGCGGCGCGCAGGGACGGGTCCCGCAGCGCGATGTCCCGGCCCTGCGGGCTGCGCTCCCACACGCCCATGAGCCATACGGCGTCGACGCCGTGCGGGGTGATCTCGTCCCAGGCGTCCTTGGGGACGTCGCCCAGTCCCCCGTGGCGGCCGGTCCGCCGCTCGATCTCGCGGAGCCAGACACGTGTGTTGACCTCGTGGACGACGGGCTGTGCGGGGATCGTGCTCATGGTGTCCCCTTCTTGGCTCGGCCGGTCAGGAAGTCGTTCGGGGTGAGCGTGCCGAAGACCGTCATCAGTGTGGCGACCAGTCCTGTCCAGCCGGTCTGGTGGGCGGCGCCCATCCCGGCGCCGTTGTCGCCGTGGAAGTACTCGTAGAACGAGATCAGGTCACGCCAGTGCGGGTCGTCCTGGAGGATCGGCTGGCCTCCGTGGCAGGGCCTGTGTCCGTCCTGTCCGCGCAGGAAGAGCCGGGTGAGCCGCTCGGAGATCTCCCGGGCGACCTCGAAGAGGGTCATGCGGACGCCGGACCCCGTCGGGCACTCCACGGTGAGGTCGTCGCCGTAGAAGCCGTACAGGTTGAGCAGCGCCCGGACGACGAGGGCGTTCATGGGGAACCACACGGGTCCGCGCCAGTTGGAGTTTCCGCCGAACATCCCCGTGTCCGACTCGGCGGGCAGATAGCCGACCCGGTACTCCTCGCCGCGCACCCAGAAGCGGTAGGGGCGTTCGGCGTGGTGGCGGGAGAGGGACCTGATGCCGTACGGGCTGAGGAACTCCTCCTCGGACAGCAGGTACGAGAGCACCCGGAGCAGTTTCTTCTCGTCGACCACGGACAGCAGCCGCGGGCCGCCCGTCGTGCCCGCCTGGACGGAGGTGAGCGTGACGGAGAGCGAGGGGTGGCGGTCCGCGAAGCGGCGCAGCCGGTCGCCGAGACCCGACACCCTGGCCAGCTGGGACGGGCGGAAGACGGTGGCCGCGCACAGCGGGAGCAGTCCGACCATCGAGCGGACCTTGAGCCGCACGGCCTGGCCGTCGGGCAGCCGCAGGACGTCGTAGTAGAAGCCGTCCTCCTCGTCCCAGAGTTCGTCGCCGAGGTCGCCGACCCGGTCCATGGAGGCGGCGATCCACAGGTAGTGCTCGAAGAACTTCAGGACCAGTTCCTCGTACGCCTGGTTGTGCTCGACGAGTTCCACGGCGATCTGCAGCATCGCCTGGCAGTAGAGGGCCATCCACGCGGTGCCGTCGGCCTGTTCGAGCCGGCCGCCGGTGGGCAGGGGTGCGCTGCGGTCGAAGACTCCGATGTTGTCGAGGCCGAGGAAGCCGCCCTCGAAGACGTTGCGGTCGTCGGGGTCCTTGCGGTTGACCCACCAGGTGAAGTTGGTCAGGAGTTTCTGGAAGGCGCGCTCCAGGAACTCGCGGTCGGCGCGGCCGGTGGTGCGCTCCTCCATCAGATAGACGAAGTACGCGGCCCAGGCGTGCACCGGCGGGTTGACGTCGGCGAAGTTCCACTCGTAGGCCGGGATCTGGCCGTTGGGGTGCAGGAAGGTGTCCTTGAGGAGCAGTTCGAGCTGTTCCTTGGCGAAGCGGACGTCCACGGTCGCGAGGGCCACGGTGTGGAACGCCAGGTCCCAGGCGGCGAACCAGGGGTACTCCCACTTGTCGGGCATGGACACGATGTCGTCGCTGACCATGTGGAACCACTCGCGGTTGCGCACACCGGGCCGCGGCATGCTCCATGGGTCCAGGCCGTGCTCGGCGAGCCAGGTCTCCAGGTCGAACAGGTAGTACTGCTTCGACCAGAGCATCCCGGCGAGCGCCTGCCGCTGCACCCGGGCCCGGTCCTCGTCGGCGCCCTCGGGGGTCAGCTTCCGGTAGAAGGCGTCGGCCTCGGCGATCCGGTCCTCGAACACGGCCTCGAAATCCCGGGGGTCGAAGCCGGGGTCGCCGGCCGGCCACGCGTCCGTGGGCGCGATCCTCAGCCGCAGGGTCGCCGAACCGCCCGCGGGGACGGTGAGCGTGTGGTGCGCCGCCGCCTTGGTGCCCTCCCGCGCCGGGTTGACGGCTGCCCGCTCCCCGTCGACCACGTACCTGCCGATGCCGTCCTTGACGTACGGGGAGGGGTTGGGGGAGCCGAAGAGCCGCTCGGCGTTCGTCTCGTTCTCCGTGAACAGCAGCGGTGCCTCTTCCCCGAACCGGCATTCGTAGCCGCCCAGTTGCGGGTGCTCGGCGCGGATCGCCGTCGTGCCGCCCGGACCGCCGGCCGCGCTCAGCCGCGGTTTCGGGGCGTCACCGGCGTCCTGCCACGACCAGGTGTTGCGGAACCAGAGGGTCGGCAGGACGTGCAGGACCGCCTCGTCGGGGCCGCGGTTGTCGACGGTGATGCGGGCGAGCACGTCGTCGGACGTCGCCTTGGCGTACTCCACCGTCACGTCGAAGTAGCGGCTCTCGTCGAAGACTCCGGTGTCGAGGAGTTCGTACTCGTACTCCTGCCTGCTGCGTGCGCGGTTGACGGCCACCAGGTCGTTGTACGGGAACTCGGCCTGCGGGTACTTGTACAGGTACTTCATGTAGGAGTGGCTGGGCGTGCTGTCGAGGTAGAAGTAGTAGTCCTTGACGTCCTCGCCGTGGTTGCCCTCGCCGTTGGTGAGGCCGAAGGCGCGCTCCTTGAGGATCGGGTCGCGGCCGTTCCACAGGGCGAGTGCCAGGCACAGCCGCTGCTTCTCGTCGCAGATGCCGCCCAGTCCGTCCTCGCCCCACCGGTAGGCCCGGGAGCGGGCGTGGTCGTGCGGGAAGTAGGACCACGCGTCACCGCCGTCGCTGTAGTCCTCCCGGACCGTTCCCCACTGACGCTCGCTCAGATAGGGGCCCCACAGCCGCCATCGGCCTCCGTCGTCGCCGGTCGGACCGATCCGCTCGCCGCTCGTCCGCGCGTTCATCCTGGCTCCCTGTGACAGGCCTACCGGGGCCTGCGTCAGTCTGTCCGGCCCCTCCAGCCGGTGCCTCACCTGCCGCGGGTGAGGGCCCCGCGGCCCGGCCCTCACCTGTGGCGGGTGACGCGCGGCGGGCCACGAGGCGGCTGGATGGAGGCGGACCACGTCGAAGGGAGCGGTCATGGTCAGGATCGGACCTGTGCAACTGCTGACGGTCGAGTTCGGACCCGACGCGAAGTTCGAGGGAAGGATCATCGACGAGCTCGTGGCGCTCGACCGCAGCGGCCAAGTCCGCTTGCTGGACCTGCTCTTCGTACAGAAGGAGGCCGACGGAAGTCTCGTCACGCTCGACTACCAGGCGGAGGGCATGGGGCAGACCGTCGCCGCGCTGCTCGGCATCTCGCGCGACGTGCTGGAGGGCGCGGAGGCGGAGTTCCCGTCGCTGGCCGAGGGGAACGCCTTCGGCCTCGCCCCGGACGACATCCTGGGCCTGGCGGGGCAGCTGACCCCGGGGACCGCCGCCGGCTTCGTCCTGCTGGAACACACCTGGGCCAGGGAACTGAGGGCGGCGATCCGCGACGCGGGCGGCGTGCCCGTCGCGGAGGGCTTCCTCACGGAGGAGTCCCTCGGCCTGGTGGTCGTGGAAATCACCGACGCCGTCGCGCGACTGGACGAGGCGGCCTCGGAACAGAACCGCAAGGGCCGGGCATCCGGCCGTGACACCAGGAGGTCCTGATGACCGATCTCGTCGTGCTCGGCTTCTCCGACAAGGAGAAGGCGGAATCCGTGCTGCGCCTCTCGAAGGACCTGTCCAAGCAGGAACTTCTCGACCTGGACGACGCGGCACTCGCCTGGCGGACCCCGGACGGCAAGATCCATGTCCGCCAGTCCTTCAGCCCCACCGCGCACGGGGCCGCCGGGGGCGCCCTGTGGGGCACGCTCTTCGGCCTGCTCTTCCTGATGCCGGTGTTCGGTGCCGCGGTCGGCGCGGGCACGGGCGCGCTCGCCGGGAAGCTCACGGACGTGGGCATCAACGACGCCTTCATCAAGGAGATCGCGGGCACGCTCGAACCGGGCCGGGCCGCCGTCTTCGCGCTCGTCCGGCGTTCGACGCCCGACCGGGTGCGTGAGGCGCTGCGTCCGTTCGGTCCCACCGTGCTGCGCACGTCGCTGACCAAGGAGCGCGAGGAGGAGCTGGTCGCCGCCCTGCGGTCGTGACGCACGCCGAACCGCCCGGCCGAACTTCACCCGGGTGAGATGTGGCCCGCACCGGTCCGCGGCTTCCCGGTGCGGGCCACACTCTCGTCTGGCGGACGTCCACTGCGCTGGGAGCGAGGTACCACCGATGGACGAGCGGACGGAACGACGGCGCCCGCCGGACCCACCTGCCCCGCCCCCGCCGGCGCGCGTCGGGACCTCTGTGAGACGGCAGGCGCGAGCGCCCCGCATGTCCCCGCCCGGTGTGCCGCCGCTGCCGACGTGGCTTGTCCCCCGCCCCCGGCTGACGGACCGTCTCTCGCAGGGCGTGCTGGGCCCGTTGACCGTGGTCGTGGGCCCGGTGGGAGCGGGCAAGTCGGCTCTCGCGGTGGAGTGGGCGCACACCGGGCGCGCGCCGGGCCCGGTGGCATGGGTCACCTGCGACGGCGCGGAGGAACAACCGGACGTCTTCTGGCCCCGCGTCCTGACGGCGTTGCGCGAGGCGACGATCGACCTACCGTCACTCGCCGCCCCACCCCTCACGCCCCTGGGCGCAGGCGAGGACGGCGCCCAACAGGCGCCGCCACAGGCGCCCCTCAAGGGGCGCGGGGAACTGCGCGACCAGCCCCCACCGACCCGCGGCCGACGAACAACCACCAACGGCACACCCCGGGCCGCCGACGGGAACGACCCCGAACAGGCGCCGCCACAGGCGCCCCTCAAGGGGCGCGGGGAACTGCGCGACCAGCCCCCACCGACCCGCAGCCGACGAACAACCACCAACGGCACACCCCGGAGCGCAGGCCTGTACGACGCCGGCGACGACGCAGTCGGATCCCACGGCTTCCCGGCCGCAGCGATCCCACCCGCCCCGGCTGCAGGACAGCCCCTGCTCGTGGCCGCCCTAGCGGCCGGACTCGCCGCACGCGAGCAGCCCGTCGTCCTCGTCCTGGACGACTTCCAGCCGGAGAGCGGCTCACCGGTGGCCGAGGGCATGGTCAGGCTGCTCCGCCACGCCACCCCCGCCCTGCGGCTGGTCGTGGTCTCGCGCCGGGACCCGCCGCTGCACCTCCACCGCTACCGGCTGGCCGGCGACCTCACCGAACTGCGGACCGGGGACCTCGCCTTCGACGACCGGGAGACGGCGGCGCTGCTGGCCCAGCACGGTGTCGAGGTGCCCCGGCCGGTGGTGAAGACCCTGCGCGAGCGGGCGGACGGCTGGGCGGCGGGCCTGCGTCTCGCCGCGATGTCCATGCAGGGGCACCCCCACCCGGAGCGGTTCGTGGCACGGTTCGCGGGCGAGGACGAGGCGATCGTCAGCTATCTCGTCGAGGAGGTCCTGGACGGCCAGCCCCCGGCGATGCGCCGGCTGCTGCTGACGACCAGCGTGCTGGACCATCTGAACGCCGAGCTGGCCACGCAGGTCGCGGGTCAGGAGGCCGGCCGGCACTTCGCGGCGCTCGTCGCGCAGAGCTCCTTCCTGCAGCACATCGGTCACGGCTGGTACCGGTGCCACCGGATGTTCTGCGACGTACTGCGGGTGCGGCTGCGCCACGAGGCACCGGACCTCGTACCCGATCTGCACGGGCGGGCGGCCGAGTGGCTGGGCGAGCACGGGCTGCTCGCCGAGGCCGTACGCCACGCCCTGGCCGCGGACGACCGCGGCTACGCCGACCGTCTCGTCGTGCATCAGCTGGCGATCGGACAGGTCCTCGCCCTGACGAGCAGCCGGCTGCCGGACGAACTGCTGACACGGACGCCGCCCGCCGGCCCGGCGCAGGCGCACCGAAAGGCCCCCGGCCCGGAGTCCGCGCTCGTCACCTCGGCCGCCGCGCTCGCCCGGGGTGACGGACCGGCCTGCACGGAGAGCCTGGCCCTCGCCGACCGGCTGATCGAGGACCTGCCGCGGGGCGGCACCGACCGGATCGCCCGGTGCAGGCTGGCGCATTCCGTGATCCGGATGACGAGGGACCGCCCCCGGCATCCCACGGCGGCGCGGGCCGCCGCGGCGGACGCCGAACAGCTCTTCACGCGGCTGCCGCGCGGCCTGCTGGAGGACCGCCCCGAACTGGTGGCGCTGACCCTGTCGGTCCGTGGCCGCGCCGAACTGCGGGAGGGCGACCTCAAGGCGGCCGAGGCGTCCCTGACCACGGCTCTCAAGGCCGCCTGCGCCGCCGAGAACGGTGTCCTGCGCCGGGACTGCCTCTCGGAGCTGGCGCTGCTGGAGGTGCTGCGCGGACGGTTCCGGGCCGCGGACCAGTTCACCGGGCACGCCAGGCACCCCGCGGGGCAGACCTCCTCGGAGCCGGACCCGTCGCTGGCCGCGCTGCACGTCGTACGGGCCTGGATCGCTCTGACGCGCCTCGACGTGCCACGGGCACGCGGCGAACTCTCCCGGGCCCGCGCGGTGCTGCGCCAGGTGCCCGACCCCTTCGTCACCGGTGTCGCCTCCCTGGCCGCCAAACTCATGACCGCCGTGGAGACCGGCACGGCGCGTCCCGAGACCCTGGACACCATCGCCGACCTCACGGCGGACGGCTGGCTCGCCGAGGGGCTGCGGCAGTCGGTGCGGCACGCGTGCGCCGCCTGCCTCGGCGAGGCACGCGCCCGCCGCCTCCCGGCACGATCGGCGCCCGGTGTGCGCGGCATTCCGGATCCCCGGCCGCGGGACGACCGGGCCCCGGTCGAGTCGCTCAGCGCGCGCGAACGCGATGTCCTGCGTCATCTGGCGCAGATGATGACGACGGAGGAGATCGCCGACGAGCTGTACGTGTCGGTCAACACGGTGAAGACGCACCTCAAGAGCGTCTACCGCAAGCTCTCCGTGACCCGCCGGTCGGCAGCGGTACGGCGGGCCCGGGAACTCGAACTGCTCTGAGTACAGGTGCTGCTGACGTTCTCAGAGGAGCCCCAGCTGCCTCGCGCGGGCGACGGCGCCCGTACGCGACGACACCCTGAGTTTGCGGTAGACGGCCCGCACATGGCTCTTCACCGTGTTGTGCGAGACGAAGAGTTCCGAGCCGATCTGCCGGAGCGGCACGTCCTCCTGGAGCCTGACGAGCACCGCGTGCTCGCGTTCCGTCAGGAGGCCGGCCGGTGTCGCGGGGTCCGGGCGGCCGGCGTCGCCGGAGGGCACGGCGGCCAGCGCGGCCGACGCCTCGTCCAGCAACAGGTTCATACTGCGCGGGTCGCCCGACTCGGCGGCGATGTCCATCAGTGCGTCGGCGACCCACACCAGACAGGCCGCCACCACGGTGTCCGCGTCCTCGGCGGCCCGGTCCAGCGCCCGTAACTGCCCCCGCAGCACGGAGATCCGCTCGAAATCCGGCCCTTCGGAGTGCCCTTGCCTTCCTCCCCGTTCGGCCTTCAGGACGGTAGGCATGCGACTCACCTCCTCGACAGAGAGCGGGGGGCGGTACACAGCAACCGTGCGGGCTGGATCTTGGGACGGGAAGGGGCCTTAGGGCCATTTAACCCAGATGCCGGACGGTGTCTACAACGCGTTGGGGGAGGCGGGATCCGTACCGGGATCGCGTCCCTCGGGCAATCGGCGCACTTCGACCAGCTCCAGTCCGAGGGCCTGGATACGGTCCAGGATCCCGTACAGCGCTGCCTGGTCGAGCCGGGCGCCGTGCAGGACGGTCTCCGGCGGACTGACCGTGACCGTCAACTCGGCGAAGGCGGAGCGGAAGGCCTGGGAGACCCTGCCCTTGATCCGGATCTCGAAATCCCCGCCCACGGGCCGTGCCTCGCCCCGCTCGGGTCCAGGGCGTTCCTCCGCCGTTCCCATGCCGCGTCACCTCCGCTGCCCGGGGCCGGGTCACGTCCTCATTCTCACAGGCTGTGCGGAGGGCACATCACACAGCGGGGGTGACGGCGACGGCCGGCCCGGCCGCACACGGCCACAACACTCATCCACAGCGGGTGACGCTCAGCCCCTGGAAACGGCGGGATGCTCCTGCTTCCTAGAAGGAGGTACCCGACATGGCTGAGCAGACCTCGGCAGGGCAGACCCGGCAGGGCCAACCCCCGCAGGAACCCCGGATCAAGCCCCTGATGGTCGGCGGGGTCGTCTTCGCCGTCTGCATGATGGCCATCGTGGGCGCGTACCAGGTCTTCGTCGGCATGGGCGCGTTGATGGAGGACAACTTCTACACCCGGGCGAACGACTACCCGTACGACCTCAACATCAATGTGTGGGGCTGGGTCCACCTGGTCTCCGGGATCGTCATCGTGGCCGCCGCGTTCAGCGTGTTCAAGGGCAAGACGTGGGCGCGGGTCGTCGGCATCACGGTCGCCGCGCTGAGCGCGCTGGAGAACTTCTTCTTCACCCCGTACTACCCGCTCTGGTCGATCGTGATCATCGCGCTCGACGTGCTGGTGATCTGGTCCCTGGCCAGCTACGGCCACGCACAGGCCCACAAGGTCTACGGGGCGCCCATGTAGCCCGGGCTCATCCGGCCGCCCCGGCGCGTCCGGCTCCTTCGCCGGGCTCCGCCGGCCGTTCCGCCCCCGGGTGGGCGCGGCCACGGGCCGACGGCAGGGCCAGCCGGGCGATCCGGGGCCAGTCGAGCCGTGGCAGCGGGGAGCGCATGCCCGGACGCTCGCGCGGCACCAGCACGCGCAGCGCACCCGGCCGCGCCTCGCAGCGCACGGGGACGCTCAGGTTCAGTGCCTCGCCGTCGACGCCGACCGGGATCCGCTCC
>NZ_JBHWZP010000163.1:14360-20998 GCF_042728395.1 Streptomyces sp. NPDC060205 | reverse complement strand
GGCCCGGGCCGCTGCGTCTCTCCGCCGAAGGGCTCGCGCACTCGGACGCCATCGGACCCGAGCTGTTCTCACCGGCCGTGCGCGAGGCCATGGCCGCCTACGAGACGAAGTGAGCGCCGATGGACCTCACCCTGCTGTACCGCGGCCCTCTCTCCTCCTGCGACTACGACTGCCCGTACTGCCCGTTCGCGAAGCGGCGGGACTCCACGGCCCAGCTGCGCGCCGACCGCGCGGCACTTGAGCGTTTCAGCGCGTGGGCGCACGAGCAGCGGCAGGACCGTCTCTCGGTGCTGTTCACGCCGTGGGGCGAGGGGCTGGTGCGCTCCTGGTACCGCCGGGCCCTCGTGGAGCTGTCGAACCAGCCGCACATACAGCGGGTCGCCATCCAGACCAATCTGAGCTGCCGGACGGACTGGCTGAGGGACGCGGATCCCAACACCGTCGCCCTGTGGTGCACCTACCACCCCGGTCAGACACCGTACGAACGTTTCCTCGCCAAGACGCACGAGCTGGCCGGCCTCGGTGTCCGCTTCAGTGTCGGGATCGTCGGCGTGCCTGGCCACCTGGAGCACGCGCGGCGCCTGCGCGCGGAGCTGCCGCCCCACGTCTACCTGTGGGTCAACGCCGCCGAGGGACACACCTATACGGACGCTGAAGCAGCCGAGTGGACCGAGCTGGACCCGCTCTTCCCGTTCAGCCGTCACCCCCACCGCTCCGCGGGCATGCCGTGCCGCACGGGTGAGTCGGTCCTGTCGGTCGACGGTGAGGGCACGGTCCGCCGCTGCCATTTCGTGCGCACCGAACTGGGCAACCTCTACGACGGCTCGTACCGTGGCCGGCTCGGCCCCCGGGCCTGCCCGAAGGAACTGTGCGACTGCCACATCGGATACGTGCATCTGGAGACACTGCCGCTGTACGACGTGTTCGCGGGCGGCGTCCTGGAACGTGTGCCGCCCACCCTCCCCGACCGCCCGCTCCTGCCCCTCATATCCACAACTAAAGTCGCCTGACGACCAGTTGACCCTCTCAGCGTCAAGCATCACCCTTCGGCCGCAGGCGGTGCGGCTGGCAGGATGTCGCCGTTGACCCCTTTGCCCGGCACATGACAGCGTCGGTCCGCCCCGGGCAGCAGGTTCCGGGCAGCGGGCTCCGGGCGGCAGACTCCCGGCACATCCACAGAGGGGACCGATCAGCATGAGCGGCAGACAGGTCACGTACGCGGCGGCGGTCACGGCGGCCGTACTCCTCCTCGGCGTCTCGGGCACCGCGGCCTCGGCTGTCGCCGGACCGGGCGCGGCTCCGGCACCCTCGGCTTCGGCGGCCGAGGCGGCGTTCGGGCAGAGCAGCTTCACCCCGGACGAGGAGGCCCACCTGCGCGAGGTGGCCGCGGCCATCTGGAACGCGGACCTGGCCGCCGGCTGGAACATGAACGCCGAGGTCGCCGACGCGCTCTCCACGGCGACCGGGGAGATCCTGCGGTGTTCCGAGGCCTTCGCCCTGGTGCCGCGGCCGGCGGGCTTCGTCCCGGGCGTCGGCTACCTGCTCAGCTACTGGAAGAACCTCAAGGACTATTTCCTCGCAGTGAAGGACAACCGCACCTACCGGGCCTGCGTGGTGACCGCGTCGGCCAACTACCGGTCGGCGATCGAGATGGCCTCCATGGGCATCTGACCCAGCGGGACCGGCTCCGCGACAGCGGGAGTACCGTCGGCCGGGCACGCCGTGCACGAGACTGGGAGACGGGACAGCGACCGGTGGGCGCAGACACGCGCCCACCGGCACTGCCCCGCCGGACACGGCCCGCCCGAAAGGAACCACCGCATGATCATCTTTGGCACCAAGGGATATCTCTACCAGCTGGCGATACTGACCCTGGTCTGCGGCCGGTGCGGCAACCCCGCCGCGCACACGCTCAGCAAGCGCGTCACGAAGTTCACCCTGTTCTTCGTCCCGCTGTTCCCCGTCTCGACCAAGTACGCGACCCAGTGCACGTTCTGCGGCGCACAGCAGAAGATCGACAAGGAGCAGGCGGAGCAGTTGCAGGTGCAGGGCGCGGGCGGTCAGCCGCACGGTCACCAGCCGCAGCAGCAGCCCTACCAGGGCTGATCCGGCGTCGCACCGCCGACGTTCGGCCCACCGTCCCGGGCCCGGCCCGGGCGGGCTCGAACTCGTCCCCGGCGGACCGCCGTTGCGCCCGGCTTCGCGGCAACGAACGTCGCGTGTGAGAAACCTTGACGATCACTCTTGCGACTGCCACGATTCCGGCGCCGCCATGTTTACGTAAACATCACCACCGACCCCACCCTGGCCGAGATGCCGGCCGGGGCAGTTTCGGGCGGTCGATGTTTACGTAAACATCTTCAGAAAGGGCTCGATGATGCGCAGAATCCCCGCCGGCCCCCGCCTCACTCCCCGGCTGCGCGCCACCCTGGTGGCCCTGGCGATCGCCGTGAGCAGTGGTACGAGCGTCGCCGCCGCCCCTGCCGCCACCGCCGCGCCGAGCGTCGACACGACGCAGTTCAAGGGCGTGAACTGGGCCGATCCCCGCGACAACTTCGCCGACGATCCCGTCGTGCTCTCCGGTCTGTCGACCTCCGACAGCTACGCCCGCACCTACGCCAAGGCGACCCGGGTGATCTCGGCGTTCCGCGCGAACCTCGGCGCCAACACCGTCCGGCTGCCGATCAACCCGTACACCGTCGACGGCTCGTACTGGAAGTCCTACCGCGGGGTCATCGACGCGGCCTCGGACCAGGGCTTCAAGGTGATCCTGTCCTACTGGGAGGGCACGGGCCCGCGCAAGGACGGCTTCATCGACGACACCGCCACGTACTGGCCCATGTGGAACACCGTGGTCAAGGCCTACAAGGACGACAAGCGCGTCTACTTCGAGCCGATGAACGAACCGCATGGTTACACGGACACCGAGTGGGCCGACATCGCCGCGAAGTGGCTGGACACCTACCGGAACGTGCCCCGCAGCCGGGTGTTCGTCAGCGGCGCCGGCTACAACGACCACGTCACGTCCGTCTGCGCGGACCCGCGGCTGAAGGGCACGTACCTGTCGCTGCACCACTACGGGTTCTGGAAGGAGTACGCCACCTACGACGAGTGGGTCGCCGACCTCAAGGTGCGCATCGGTGACTGCGCCGGCCGGACCGTGGCGGACGAGTTCGGCTCCCCGATGACCACCGGGCTCGACTACAACAGGCCGACGCCCGACGACAACTTCGTCAACTACCTGCAAGCCGTCACCGACACGTTCCGCGAGCTCAAGATGGGCTCCGTGTACTGGCCGGGGCTGCGCACCGACGACACGTACTCGCTGCAGACCCTGGTCGGTGACCCTGACCGGCCCTGGCTGGTCACCACCAACCGGTCCGGCGCCGACCGGCTGGCCTGGGCCTGGGGACGCGGCAAGCCCGTCCGGCCCTGACCGCGCCCTGGACGTCCGCCCCGATCCTCCTTGCGCCATGCGGCTTCGCGGAGGATGCGCAGGGGGAATACTGGGCTGGAAACGACGTCACTCCAGGGGTGGTCAGCGTGGACAGAGCGTGGGAGGCGGACCCGTCGGACATGTCGTCCGCGCGGTCCACGGGCACCCTCCAGGTCCGCCCGCTGGCGGACCGCTCGGGCTGGCGGGCCGAGGGTGAGGTCAGTCTGGCCACGCGCACGGCCTGGGAGCGGGCGCTGGACCGGCTGGCTCTGGAGGATGTGGAGGTGTGCCACTTGGAACTGTCGGCGGTCACCTTCGTCGACGTCGCCGGTGTCTCCGCCCTCGCGGTGGCGGTTCAAGGTCTTCCCGAAGGACGTCGCATCATGATCGAACAGCCGCCTGCCGCCGTGCGCCGGGTCCTGGACATGTTCTGGCCCGACCTGCCCGGCGTCGAGGTGGTGGCGCGATGACGGCCCCGACCACCGAGCCGTTCACGCATCCCGCCCTCTTCTACCGGGGCGAGGAGGAGTACGTGGACGGCACTGTGCCGTTCATCCGTGAGGGCCTGGCGGCCGGTGAACCGGTGGCGGTCGCCGTGCCCGGTCCGCGACTGGAGCTTCTGCGCTCCGCCCTGGGCGACGGCGCGACGGACGTGCGCTTCATCGACATGACGGTGGCGGGACGCAATCCCGGGCGGATCATCCCCAAGGTGCTGAGCGTGTTCGCCGACGCCCACCCGAAGGAGCGGGTCCGGATCATCGGGGAGCCGATCTGGCCCGACCGCACCGGCGTTGAATACCCGGCCTGTGTGCAGCACGAGGCGCTGATCAACTCCGCGTTCGAGGGGCGGGACGCGACGATCCTGTGTCCGTACGACGAGGCGGGGCTCGGCGAGCAGGTCCTGACCGACGCGTATGAGACGCATCCGGTCGTGATCTCTGGCGGCCTGCGTCGGAACAGCCCGTCCTACGCGCCCGAGCGGGCGGTCGAGCGGTACAACGAACCGCTGCCGGTCGCGGAGGGGGCGGAGGGGTACGTGTTCGGGGCGGACGAGTTGCCGGCGGCCCGGTACTTCGTGGCCGAGCGGGCCGCGCGGCTCGGCCTCTCCGGCGTCCGGCTGGACGACCTGGCGCTGGTCGTGGCCGAGCTGACCACCAACAGCGTGGTGCACGGGGGTGGCTGGGGCGCGGTGTACGTGTGGGGCGAGGGTGGGCAGGTGGTGTGCGAGGTGCGGGACGAGGGGGAGCTGAAGGATTCGCTCGCCGGGCGGCGGCCGTCGCCTCCGGCGCAGGTGGGTGGGCGGGGGTTGTTGTTGGTGAACTACCTCATGGATCTGGTACGCGTGCGTACTGGGCCTGAGGGGACGGTTGTTCGCTGTTACGTCGACGTGTGAGGGTCGCCTGGCCGGCGGGGGTGGGCTTCGGAGGGCTCCGGGGGCTTCGAGGGTGCGTTTGCGGGTGCGGGTTCGTTGTGGCTGAGCGCGCCGTTCCCCGCGCCCCTGGGTGGGTTGGGTTGAGGCTTGGTGCGTAGCGCAGCGCGAGTCAAGGTGCGCGTTTGCGGGTGCGGGTTCGTTGTGGCTGAGCGCGCCGTTCCCCGCGCCCCTGGGTGGGTTAGGTTCTGGCTTGGTGCGTAGCGCGGCGCGAGTCAGGGTGCGCGTTTGCTGGTGCGGGAGCGTTGTGGCTGAGCGCGCCGTTCCCCGTGCCCCCTGAGGAATCAGGGGGTGAAGAACGTGGCCAGTGAACTGGTCAGGGCTTCTGGGGACTGTTCTGCTACGTGGTGGCCCGCGTCTATTCCGTGGCCCGTTACGTCGGGGGCCCAGTCCGCCCAGATCTTCAGTGGGTCGCCGTAGAGGTCCTCCAGGTCGTCCCGGAGTGACCACAGCGCCAGTGCGGGACATGTGATGCGTGTGCCGGCGGCCCGGTCGGCCTCCTCGTGGCGCCTGTCGATGGTCAGGCCCGCCCGGTAGTCCTCCAGCATCGCCCGGACCACGTCCGGGTTCCGCGTCGCCGCGCGCCACTCGTCGTGGTTCTCCTGGCCCATGCTCTTCGGGTCGCCGTGGTACCAGCTGTCCGGATCGGCGTTGATGACGCGTTCGGGGACGTCCGGCTGCGCGAAGAAGAACCAGTGCCACCACTGCGTGGCGAACTTCGCGGTGATACGCGACAGGTGCTCGCTGATCGGAAGGCAGTCGATCAGCGCCACACGCCGCACCGCCTCCGGGTGGTCGAGCACCAGACGCAGCGCGACAGCGCCCCCGCGGTCGTGCCCGGCCAGCATGAACCGCTCATGACCGAGGTGGCGCATCACCGCCACCACGTCCTGTGCGACGGCGCGCTTGGCGTAGCCCGCGTGGTCGGCGGTGAACGCCGGACCACGCGAGCGGCCGTATCCCCGCAGGTCGGGGCAGACGACGGTGAAGCCGCGCTCGACGAGCCGGGGAGCGACCCGGTGCCAGGTCGCCGAGGTCCTGGGGTGGCCGTGCAGCAGGACGACGGGCGGCCCCTCGCCGCCGTGGCGGACGAAGGCGGACGACTCCTGGAGCCTGACCACCTCGGATTCGAACCCTTCGAACATCCGCCCGCCTCTCGGTTCGCTCGTCCTGCCACGCCGGTCAGGTCCCGGTGCGGTCAGCCGGGGGTGATGCGGCCACGCCAGGAACCGGACGCGCCGCCGCCCTGCTCGATGTACTCCTTGAAGCGCTTCATGTCCCCCTTGACCCGGCGGTCGATCGTGCCGGTCAGGTCGGCGGCCTTCTCGGCCGCTCCGGTCGGCTCCACGTCCATCACGAGCTGGACCCGCGTATGCGTGTCGTCCAGCCGCTGGAAGCTGACCGTGCCCTTCTGCTTGGTGTCACCGCTGGTGGTGCGCCAGGTGATCCGCTCGTCGGGGAACTGGTCGACGATCTCGGTGTCGAACTCGCGCTTCACTCCACCGATCTTGGTGGTCCAGTGGTTGTGGCGGTCGTCGACCTGCCTGATCTCCTCGACGCCCTCCATGAACTTCGGGAACTCCTCGAACTGCGTCCACTGGTTGTAGGCGACGCTGACGGGGACCTCGACCTCGACCGCTTCCTTGACCGTGCTCATCAGGTGGCTCCTTTCCACGTGGATCTCGTTACGGCGCGGCGGGTACCCGATGAGCGCCCTCCTACAACTCGACGGAGTGATTGCTTCCGGTCGGGGGGGGGGGGGCCCCGCGCCCC
>NZ_JBHWZP010000163.1:0-14350 GCF_042728395.1 Streptomyces sp. NPDC060205 | reverse complement strand
GGTAGCTTGTTCGGGGGGGGGGGGTCCGGTTTGCGCCCCCACCAAACCCGGGCGGGTGTTTTGGTTCCGGGGGGGGGCCGGGGGGCGCGGGGGGGCCCTGGGGGGGGGGGGGGGGGCATACCCGGCCCTCATGTCAAGGACACCGAAATCCGAGCAGCAGACTCCGGGCCCGGCGGAGCAGGTGGAGGAGCGGGCACCGGACAAGCTCCACGAATTGCCGAAGCGCTCCTGGCTGGCCGTCCTGAAAGGCACGGTCAAGGAGTTCCAGGACGACGAGCTCGCCGACAGGGCCGCGGCGCTGACGTACTACGGGGTGCTCTCGCTGTTTCCGGCGCTGCTGCTCCTGGTCTCGCTGCTGGGCATCGCGGGGAAGTCCGCGACCCAGGAGGTCCTGGACAACCTCAGGAAGCTGGCTCCCGGTTCGGCCCGGGACATCATCAGCGACGCCGTGACACAGCTGCAGGGCCGGGGCGGCGTCGGCTCCGTGATGGCCCTGGTCGGTGTCGTCCTCGCCGTGTGGTCGGCCTCCGGCTATGTGGCGGCCTTCATCCGCTCCGCCAACGCCGTCTACGACATGCCGGAGGGGCGCCCCGTCTGGAAGGTGCTGCCCATCCGCGTGGGCGTGACCGTCGTGCTGCTGGTGCTGACGGTGTTCAGCGCGCTGATCGTGGTGTTCACCGGTGGCCTGGCCCGCGAGGCGGGCGGCGCGCTGGGGATCGGTGACACGGCCCTGACGGTGTGGTCGATCGCGAAGTGGCCGGTGCTGGTCGTCCTCGTCACGATCATGATCGCCCTGCTCTACTGGGCGACTCCGAACGTGAAGGGCCGCGGCTTCAAGTGGATCACTCCCGGCAGTGTCCTGGCCCTGTTGATCTGGATGGTCGCCTCGGCCGGGTTCGCGTTCTACGTGGCGAACTTCGGCTCGTACAACAAGACCTACGGCACGCTCGCCGGTGTCATCGTCTTCCTCGTCTGGCTGTGGATCAGCAATATCGCGATCCTGCTCGGGCTGGAGTTCGACTCCGAGATGGCACGGCAGCGCGCCATCGCGGGCGGTCTGCCGGACACCGAGGAGCCTTATGTACCGCCCCGCGACACCCGCGCCTGGAGCGACGAGGAGCAGCGCCGGATGGAGTGACGAGCGGTGGGAGGGGATGCGGAGGGAGGGGATGAGGGGTGCCGGGCGGTCATCCTGTCGTGCGCGCGACGTCCGCGACGGCCTCCACCGCCCGGTCCAGTTCGGCATGGGTGTTGTAGTAGTGCGGTGAGAGGCGTACCAGGGGGTGGACGTCCCGCACCTCCGTGTCGAACTGGGTGTGTTCGGGGACGGTCGTGCTCACGTTGATCCCCTGCCGCGCGAGCGCCTCGGCGACGTCCGCGGTGGGTACGCCGTCGGCCTTCGCGGTCACGATGGCGCACCGGACCCGGCCGAGGTCGTACGTGCTGACGCCGGGCAGGGCGTCGAGAGCATCGCGCAGATACGCGCCGAGGGCGAGGGCCCGCTCCCCGATCGGGTCCAGGCCCAGGTCCAGGGCCTGGCGGACGGCCTCTCCCAGCCCCAGGACATTGGCGTAACTCGCTTCCCAGCTCTCGAAGCGCCGTGCGCCGGCGTGCCAGGTGAAGCCCCGCTCGCCGTCCCAGGTGGCCGCCTCGATGTCGCTGACGAACGGGTCGAGGTACTCCAGGGCCTCGCGGCGGACCCACAGGAATCCGGTGCCGCGCGGGCCCCGCAGGAATTTGCGGCCGGTGGCGGTGAGCATGTCGCAGCCGATCCGGGTGACGTCGACGGGGAACTGGCCCACGGACTGGGTGGCGTCGAGCAGGAACGGCACGCCGGCGGCTCGCGCGATCCGGCCGATCTCGTGGGCCGGGTTGACCAGGCCACCGCTGGTGGGGATGTGGGTGACACCGATGAGCCGGGTGCGCTCGTCGATCAGCGCGGTCAGCGCCGCGGTGTCGAGCTGTCCGTACGCGTCGTCCGGGACCACCACGATCTCGGCGCCGGAGCGCCGGGCGGTCTGCAGATACGCCAGTACGCTGCTGCCGTACTCCGCCCGGCCGGTCAGGATGCGGTCGCCCGGCTTGAAGGTCATCGAGTAGAAGGCGGCGTTCCACGCGTGCGTGGAGTTGTCGAAGAGCGCGATCTCGTCGGGCCGGCCGCCCACCAGCCGGGCGATGTCCGTGCGGGTGGCGTCGATGCGGTCCTGTTCCTGGCGGGCGGCCTCGTAGCCGCCGATGTCCGCCTCCAGCTCCAGGTGGGTCGTCATCGTCGCGAGGGTCCGCCGGGAGAGCAGCCCGGCCCCCGCGTTGTTGAGGTGCGTGCGGTGCGCGGTACCCGGGGTGTCCGCGCGGAGCGCCTCGATGTCGAGGCCGGGATGTTCCCCGCTGCCGCTTTCCCCGCTGCTGTCCTTCACGCTGCTGTCTTCCACGGTGCCGTGTCCAACGCCGGTGTGTTCCATGACGGGGTGTTTCCATCCCTCCGGCATTCATATGCCTCCTCCGCGCTCCCCGGGCCCGGAAGAAGGCGTCGATCGGCGGATCCGCGGATATCGATCTCCTGCGCGGAAAGGATCCTTCGAAGGCGTTGGTGCTGACGTACACGGGGCGGAGGGCGCGAGTGCCGAGCGAGGGGCACGAGTCGCACAACGAGGTGCGCGGCGACGTGTACGGCTCGGTCGTCCAGGCGGGCTCCGTACACGGCGGTATCCACATCGCTGCGCCGCCCGCTTCCGTCCGGCGGACGCCCTGGCAGTTCCCCCCGCTCGTCCGGGTGGTGGACCGGTCCTCGGAGCTGGCGGCGCTGGAGCGTCATCGTGTCCGCGCCGCGCGGGACGGGCGGCCTGCGCTGGCAGCGGTCAGCGGTCTGGGCGGAGTCGGCAAGACCACGGTCGCCCTGCGATGGCTGCACGCGTTGCGCCGCCAGTGTCCGGGCGGTCAACTCCACGCGGACCTGGGGGCGCAGTCACCGGACGGGCCGGAGCACCCGGGAGATATCCTCGCGCGTTTCCTGCGGGCCCTGGGCGTTCCCGCTCAGCAGGTCCCGGCGATGCTGGCCGAACGGACTCTGCTGTACCGGTCGTTGACCGCGGACCGGGGCCTGGTGGTCCTGCTCGACGACGCCGCGACCGCTGCCCAGGTCCGGCCGTTGCTGCCCGGCGGCGGCAGCGTCACCGCGGTCACCAGCCGCAGACGGCTGCCGGGACTGACCGTCGACGGCTGCTACCCGGTCCACCTGGAACCACTGCCCTCCGACGCGGCCGTCGACCTGCTCGCGGACACCCTCGCGGACGGGCGGGTGTCGGAGCAGCCGGACGATGCCCGGGCCCTGGTCGAGTTGTGCGCGGGGCTGCCGCTGGCCGTCCGTATCGCGGGCGCCCGGCTCGCGGCGCGCCCGGGACGGAGTATCGGCACGATGGTCCGCTCACTGGCCGCGGAGCATCACCGACTGGAGGCACTGGCCATCGACGGCGACCACAATGTCCGGGCCGCGCTGGATCTGTCGTACCAGGCACTGCCGCCTTCGGCGGCCCGGCTCTACCGGCTGCTGGGGCTGCATCCGGGCCGGGAGTTCGACGCCTCGGTGGCCTCGGCGCTGCTTCCCGCGGAGGCGGACGCGGCACGGTCGCTGGACGTGCTCCACGAGGCGAGTCTCCTCGTCGACACCACGGGAGAGCGCTGCCGCTTCCACGATCTCGTACGGCTGCACGCCGCGGCGAAGGCGCGACAGGACGAGTCGCCTCAGCAACGGGCGGAGGCCGTGCGGCGGATCGCCGATCACTATCTGGCGAGTGCCACGCGCGCCGAGGAGATCATCGATCCCCAGCACCGGACCATGGCCCGGGACTACGGCTTCGTCCCGGTGGCCGTCGCGGACGTGGGCCCCGGCTCCGGGACCGCTCTGGACTGGCTGGAGCGTGAACTGCCCAATCTGATGGCCGTCATCCACCAGGCCAGGTCCGCCGGATTTCCCACCGTCTGCTGGCAGCTCGCCGACGCGTTGTGGCCGCTCTTCCTGCGGCGGAAGTTCTACGACGACTGGTGCGGCGCGCACCGGGAGGGGCTGGCGGCAGCACGGGACCTGGGTGACACGGCGGCCGAATGCCGGATGCT
This sequence comes from Streptomyces sp. NPDC060205, assembly GCF_042728395.1. NCBI lineage: Bacteria > Bacillati > Actinomycetota > Actinomycetes > Kitasatosporales > Streptomycetaceae > Streptomyces > Streptomyces sp. NPDC060205. The sequence continues at coordinate 10,240 of NZ_JBHWZP010000163.1, read as the reverse complement.
GACCTCGGGCGGAGTCGGGGAACTGGGCGCCGGGGACCCCGACGGGGCCCTGGCGATGTTCGAGCAGGCGGCACGGCTGTTCCTCGGACGCGATGACCTCCTCGGCCACGCCCGCACGCTCAACTACCGCGGACTCGCCCTGCAACGGCTCGGGCGTCCGGACGAGGCCGCCGGGTACTTCGCGCGTGCCGCCGCCGAGTTGCCGAGGAACGGCGACGAGCGGGCCGGAGGGCTGGCCAGGCTCAACCTCGCCGATGTCGCCCTCACCGCCGGGCAGGCCGAGGAGGCGATCCGCCAGGCCGGTGCCGCACACACCACGCTCGGGGACGCGGGCGACACCTACAACGCCGCGCGCGCGACCACGCTCCTGGGCCGCGCGCATCTCGTACTGGACCGGCTCGACCGGGCGGAGGAACTGCTGTCCTCGGCACGGGCGACACTGCGCGGCATGGCGGCGAACCACGAGACGGCCCGCGCCGTCGAAGGCCTGGCGGAGGTCTCCGAACGACGCGGACGGACGGGCCTCGCCAGGACCCTCTACCAGGAGGCGCTCGACCTCTGTGCCTCGGTGGGCCGGTCCGGGTCGGACGAGGCCGAGGAGACCCGGCGCCGGCTCCGGCGGTTGGAGCGGAGCGAGCCCGGCGAGACGTGAGGACGGACGGAGCAGCCGCCCGCGAACCCGAGCGCCGACACGGACAGCCCGGCCACCAGCCACGCATGAGCCAGCGAGGCGACGGTTTCCCAGAACCCCTCCGGTGTCCGGAACCCCTCTGGTGTCCGCACCCCCTCCGGTGCCAGGAATCCCTCCGGTGTCCGGGATCCCTCCGGTGTCCGGGATCCCTCCGGCCGTCCCGGCCCGCCCGCTTCGAGCAGGAGCAGCGGGCCGTCCGGACCCAGCCGTAGCCAGCAGCGGGGGCCCTGATGCACCGCCACGACCAGGGCACCCGGACAGGACACGGCCAGGCGGGCGACCCGCCGCGCCCCCTCACCGCGCTCGACCAGCACATCGCCCAGCACCCGCCACCGGTCCGGTGCGCAGGTCCGGACCCTGACGTGCTCATCCACCAGGAGCGTCCCGGAATGCGGGTGCGCCAGCACGGTCCGGACCCGGACCACCGCACCCCGGTCGTACGGGGTCCGGCCGTCCGGAGCCATGGACACCGCCGACCGGGACATCACGGCGAGGAGCGTCATCGGGGCACCACGCTGCCGGGCCCGTCGTAGCGCACCGGCAGCGGAAGCCGTGCCGGTTCCGTGGTGGTCCTGGCCGCGGGGGCCCGCAGGTGGAGCTTGCGGTAGAGCAGCGCGCGCATCCTGCGGGCGAACCGGCCGGGTTCGGAGGTGATCCTGGCCGCGACCCGCTCGTAGCGACGCGCGCCGCGGAACGCGGAGCCCCGTTTCAGTTGCGGACGTACCGGACGGTCCCCCCGCAGTCGTGGGGCGAAGGACATCAGCTCCGCCATCGGTGAGCCCGGATCGACCGGTGCGTCGGAGCGGCCCGCCATCAGCACCGGCGCACCGGTCATCGCGCCGTAGAGCGTCACCGAGCCGTGGTCGCCCACGATGTGGTCGGCGGCGACGAGTGCTCCCGCCCAGTCCTCGTACGGGCTGCCCAGGATCAGGCCGGAGCGCACCAGTTGGGCGAGCCAGGTGCGGACCTGCCAGTCGCCGTGCGCGTTCCAGACATGCGGATGCAGCAGTGCGGCGATCCGGTACTCGTCCCTGGGCAGTTCGGTGACCAGCCGCTCCAGCGTGCCCCACCCCTCCCCCAGCAGGGAGTCCGGTCCCCAGGTGGAACAGACGAGCACCAGCTGCTGACCCGTCCCGACCCCGAGTGCCTCCCGGTACAGCGCCCGTGAGCCGAGACTCGCGGCGATCCGGTCGAAACACGGGTCGCCCACCACTTCGGCGACCGCCAGCGCCTCGGGGCACTCGCGGCCGAGCCTGGCCAACTCCTCGTGATGGGCCAGCACGATGGCCTCGGGCACCACCGCTCCGTCCCGAACCAGTCGCTGCCTGCTCAGGCCGTAGGCACCCCGCTGGGCCACCTGACGGCCGCGCTGCCCGACCTCGATCACCTTGTTGTGTCCGGCCCCGTGAGGCAGGACGACCACGGGCGCGTGCAGTTCGTGCAGGCCGCCGTGGCCGGCGGCCAGCGCGAGGTCGAAGCCCGTCTGTACCGCCTGACTCCAGGGAAGGACGAGACCTCCCAGCCGGTCAAGGAACTCACTGACCCCGTTGCTGAACACGTCGGGTGCCTGGGTGAAGCAGATCTGCACCCGGCTCTCGCCCTCCAGCAGACGTATCGTGTCGAGCAGTCGCTGGCCCGCGATCACGGTGTGCACCACGACCAGGACCCGCCTTCGGGTCCGTCGGGTGGCCCAGCGCTCGACATCCAGCCGCACCGGCACATGCCGCCAGTGCGGCTCCGGCACTGTCACGCTCATCGTCGAAATCCCCCGGTTCTTCCCTCATCGCCTTCGCGGCCGCGATGTTTCGCGGCCGATGGCAGAGGGATGCCCACCGGGCCGGACGGAGGGCCTGCAGGAATCCTGCACTCCTGTGGCACGGCGAGCGAGCGCCTGCCCGTGTGCGCCCGGCACGCTTCGGTGCGCCGCTGTGCCCACCCCTGACTCCATGGAAAAGCCGTAGAACAGTGGTACGGCTCACACAGTTGTACGCACATCTGCGAAGGCCGTGGGAAGAAGCGCACCCGTCGGGGGGCATGGTGGAACTTCTTGCTCTGGGACCTCTGGAACTCTGGCACGACCAGCGGCAGCACGAACTCGGCACGTTGAAGGAGCGCCGTGTGCTGGCCGTCCTGCTCCACGCCCGTGGTGAACCGGTGTCGGCGAACACGCTGATGGAGCGGGTCTGGGACGGCGAACCGCCCCTGACGGCACTGGACACCCTGCAGAGTTACCTCTCGCGGCTCAGGGGGCGGCTGCGCCGGGCGGTCGGCGACGACCGGGTGGGCGTGGAGCGGCCGTCGCCTCGGCTCTACCAGCTGCGCGCCGATGCGGAGGACATCGACCTGCTGCGCTTCCAGCGACTGCGCTCGGACGCGCTGGCCGCCGCCGCGCGAGGTGAACGCCCGCTGGCCATAGGGCTGTTGAGGACCGCCGAAGCACTGTGGCGCAGCGAACCCCTGACCGAGTTCAGTGAGAGTTCCTGGGCGCAGTCCGCACGTGCCCGGCTGATCGAGGACCATCGCCGGGTCCGGGAGGAACGGATCGGTCTGGAGCTGGAGTTGGGCCGGCACGCGGACCTCGTGGGCGAATTGCGGGAGTTGGCCTCCCAGAGCCCCTTCGCCCAGCAGGTGATCGGTTCCCTGATGCTGGCTCTGTACCGTTCCGGACGTCACGACGAGGCGCTCGCCGTCTACCGGGACACCCGCACGCGATTACACGAGAGTCAGGGCATCGAGCCGACGGCGGAACTCCAGCAGCTCCACCTGCGCATGCTCGAACAGGACCAGGACCTGTTGCGGACGGAGCCGGGCCCTCGTGACCCGGCCCCCCCGTCCGGAGCCGCGCAACTGTCTGCCGCGGGACATCCCGGACTTCACCGGGCGCGCGGGTGAACTGCGTATCCTGCTCGCCGATTCCACGGCAGGGAAGCGCACGGCGACCGCCCTGCCGGTCACCGTGATCCACGGCATGCCCGGGATCGGCAAGACAGCGCTCGCGGTGCGTGCTTCGCACCTGATGTCCGCGGCTTATCCGGACTCCCAGTTCTATGTGGACATGCGGGGCCACAGCGGACAGCAGCCGCTCGATCCGGCGGACGCCCTGGCCCATCTGCTGCACGCCACCGGCGGGCCCGGTGAACTGCCCGCGACACTGGACGAGCGGGCGACCAGATGGCGCGAGTGGACGGCCGGGCGCCGGGTGCTCGTGGTCCTGGACAACGTACGGGACGCGGCCCAGGTCGGCCCTCTGCTGCCCGGCTCCCCCACCTGTCGGGTCCTCGTGACCACCCGGAGCCGGCTGGCCGGACTGGACGGTGCCGCCCACCTGTTCGTGGACACCCTGTCCCGGGAGGAGGCCGCGGCGCTCTTCACCCGGATCGTCGGTGCGTCGAGGGTGTCCGGCGCACCGGAGTGCCTGCGGCGGATCGTGGAGGCCTGCGCATGCCACCCGCTGGCCGTCCAGGTGCTGGCGAGCCGCTTCCGGCACCGGGACTCCTGGGATCTGCAGCATCTGCTCGACCGGCTGGCACAAGCGACGAGCCCGCTCCAGGAGTTCGACACGGTGATCAGCGCGGTGTTCCGGTTCTCGTACACCGAACTCAGCTCTCCCGCACAGGAGTTGTTCCGGCGCCTCGCCCTGCACCCCGGCTCCGACATCACCCTCCGGGCTGCCGAGGCGCTGGCCGGACCGGACCTCGGGAGCGAACCCGGAGCGAGCCGCCACGAAGAGAGCCGACCCGCGGCACTGGAGCGGTGCGTGGAGGAACTCATCGACTCCAGTCTCCTGGAGGAGCCGGTCCGCGGACGCCACCGGCTGCACGATCTCACCCGCGCCTACGCCCTGCAGGTATGCCTGCGCACGGACTCGGCAGCGGTCCGGCACGCCTCGGTCGGCCGGCTCGTCGCCCACTACCTCACCACCGCGTACCGGGCCGACCGGCTCTGCCACCCGCATCGCCGGGTGCTCGACCTGGACCTCCCCGCACAGGGCGGGCCGCACTGCGCGCCGGGGTTCACGGACGCGGACGGGGCCTCGGTGTGGCTGACGGTGGAGCGTGCCAATCTCGTCGCGGTCGCGCGCGCGGCCGCCGGCGGGCATCCGCAGTACGCGGCCCTGTTCCCGCACGTGCTGGCGAGATCCCTCAAGCTGTGGGGGGCATGGGACATCGAGGCGGAACTCTTCGAGGCGGCCGTACCGGTCCTGCGCTCGTCCGGCGATCGGGCCGCGCTGGCCCAGACCCTCACCGACCACGCGGACCTGCTGGCGCAGCGCGACCATGGCGCGGCGCTGCGCTGCGCGACCGAGGCCCTGTCGATCCACGAGGACCTGGACCAGACGCACGGCCGCGCCGACGCCCTCTTCCAGTCGGGCCGGGCGCACCTCGCGGCGGGCCACGGCGACACGTCGCTGCGCGTCCTGGAACAGGCGCTGAAGCTGTACCGCGAGGTGGGCGACCGTTCCGGTGAGGCCGAATGTCTCAACGTCCAGGGTGTGGTCCTGTACTACGCGGGACGCTACGACGAGGCCCTGCACAAGGTCCAGGCCATGGAGGCGATTTACGAGGATCTGCCCGACCCCTACGGCCTGGCGCAGGCGCTCAACAACCGCGGCGAACTGGCCTTTCTGCAGGGGCGTTACGCCGATGCGCAGGAGTGCTACGAACGATCGAGGGTCCTGATGCGGCAGCACGGCGGCCGTGTCGATCTGGCGATTCTCGACACCAACCTCGGCGGGGTGCATCAGGCCGTCGGCGAGACGGACCAGGCACTGCGCTGCTTCAAGAGGGCTCTGGCGGCCCACCGGTTCAGTGGTGACGCACTGGGCGAGGCGGACGTGCTGATCAGCATGGGTACGGCCTATGCCCGCTCGGGGCGCCGGGGCGAGGCGCTGCTGCATCTCACGATGGCGGAGCAGGTGGCCACGCGCATCGACAACCCGTACGAGCGAATGCGGGCGTTGATCGCCGCGGCGGACGTCCAGCGCGAGTCGGGGCGACTCGACACCGCGGCCAGGGGCTACGAGCAGGCCCTCGCGGTGGCCGAGCGCATCGAGTTCCCCATGGGCTCCGCCCACGCGCTCGCGGGACTCGCGCGGATCGCGTCCCTCTCCCCCCGCCCGGCCGGCCGGACCGTCGACCACGGCGAGCGGGCTGTCGCCCTGTACCGCGAGCTGGGCGCGGAGGCGGAGGCCGCGAAACTGCTTCAGTTCCTGAAGACCCACAGGTCGACCGGCTCCTGAGGGGTCACCCAGGAGCCGGCCCTTGCCACTGCGTCGGCCCCGGTCAGCCTCGACCCGCGCTGCCGACGGTCCGCGGTGGGATCACCACATCCAGCGGAGCACCACCGGCGCCGCGAGGGCGGCGAGCATGACCGGCAGGGCAGCGGTGCAGACCTTGTGAAGCATGGTTCTCCTTGCAATTCGAACTACGCCAGGCCACGCGAACGATCACGCGGCAGCCGTAAGGTACCGCCCCCGCGAACCCAGTGGCTCCACTTTTCGAGACTCGTCTGCACGTGCTAATGGCCGTTCGGCGGCACGCCCCCCGACCGTCCGACCGGTACGTGAACCGCCTGGCCACAGGCCTCCCCCACCCGGGCCGAGAGAGCCCTCCGGACACCCCGTCCGCGAACAGCGCCGGAAAGAAGTCTTGTCCAACGGGTTGCCGAGTAGTTGATTCATTACTTAAATCAACACCTGAACTAAGCGTCACCGCACAGGCATTGGGTCCCCCACCGCACTGGTCCGGGTTCCCCCCGACCGCTCCTCGCCCTCCACACCCGCACGGAGTCAACGTATGAGACGTCAACGTTTGCGACTCAGATCCCTGGGGTTCGCGCTCGCCACCTCGGCCGCGCTCATCACCATCCCCGCCCAGCTACCGGCCGCCGCGGCCCAAGCGCCCCTTGCCCCGGACAGAGCCGCCGCTGCCCCGGCCGCCGGCAACGCCAGGGCCGCCGCGGCCTGTTCGACCGCCAACGCCGCCCAGGGCAAGCCGGCCACCGCGTCCTCCACGGAGAACGCGGGCACCCCCGCCGCCTCCGCCTTCGACGGCAACAACGGCACCCGCTGGTCCAGCCAGGCGTCCGACCCCCAGTGGGTACGGGTCGACCTCGGCTCGGTCCAGGACCTCTGCAAGGTCGACCTCAACTGGGAGGCCGCCTACGGCAAGGACTTCACCATCCAGGCCTCCACCAACGGCCAGGACTGGACGACGCTGAAGTCCGTCACAGGCGGCACCGGCGGCACCGCCTCCTACGACGTCAGCGGCTCCGGGCGCTATGTCCGGATCAACGGGACGGCCCGCGGCACCGGTTACGGCTACTCGCTGTGGGAGGTCGCGGTGCACACCGGCACCGGCGGCGGCACCCCGCCCGTCGAGGGCGGCGGCGACCTCGGTCCCAACGTCATCGTCGTGGACCCGAGCACCCCGAATCTGCAGGCCAAGTTCGACCAGGTCTTCACCCAGCAGGAGTCCAACCAGTTCGGCTCCGGCCGCTACCAGTTCCTGATGAAGCCGGGCACGTACAACGGCATCAACGCGCAACTGGGCTTCTACACCTCGATCTCCGGGCTCGGTCTCAACCCCGACGACGTGAAGATCAACGGTGACATCACCGTGGACGCGGGCTGGTTCAACGGCAACGCCACCCAGAACTTCTGGCGTTCGGCGGAGAACCTGTCGATCAGGCCCGTCAACGGCACGGACCGCTGGGCGGTGGCCCAGGCCGCGCCGTTCCGCCGGATCCATGTCGAGGGCGGCCTCAACCTCGCACCGGCGGGCTACGGCTGGGCCTCCGGCGGCTACATCGCCGACTCGAAGATCGACGGCACGGTCGGTCCGTACTCCCAGCAGCAGTGGTACACCCGCGAGAGCTCGGTCGGCGGCTGGACCAACGGCGTCTGGAACATGACGTTCTCCGGTGTGCAGGGCGCCCCGGCGACGAACTTCGACACCGGCCCGTACACGACGCTGGACACCACGCCGATCTCGCGCGAGAAGCCGTTCCTGTACCTGGACGGCAACGACTACAAGGTGTTCGTGCCCGCCAAGCGGACCAACGCCCGCGGTGTGTCGTGGCCGGCGAACGCGGGCGGCACCTCGCTCCCGCTCAGCCAGTTCTACGTCGTGAAGCCCGGCGCGACCGCCGCCACCATCAACGCGGCACTGGCGCAGGGCCTCAACCTGCTGTTCACGCCCGGTGTCTACCACCTCGACCAGACCATCAACGTCAACCGCGCCAACACCGTCGTCCTCGGGCTCGGCCTCGCCACGATCGTCCCCGACAACGGCGTGGACGCCATGCATGTCGCCGATGTCGACGGGGTCAGGCTGGCGGGCTTCCTCATCGACGCCGGCGCCACCAAGTCCGACACCCTGCTCCAGGTCGGCGCGCCCGGCTCCTCGGCCGACCACGCCGCCAACCCGACGACCGTGCAGGACGTGTTCGTCCGGATCGGCGGCGCCGGACCCGGTCTGGCCACCCACTCCATGGTCATCAACAGCGACGACGCCATCGTCGACCACACATGGATCTGGCGGGCGGACCACGGCGCGGGCGTCGGCTGGGAGACCAACCGCGCCGACTACGGGCTTGAGGTCAACGGCGACGACGTCCTCGCGACGGGCCTGTTCGTCGAGCACTTCAACAAGTACGACGTGGTCTGGAGCGGCGAACGCGGCCGGACGATCTTCTTCCAGAACGAGAAGGCCTACGACGTGCCGAACTCCGCCGCCATCACCCATGACGGCATCGTCGGCTACGCCGCCTACAAGGTGGCCGACAGCGTCAACACCCATGAGGCCTGGGGCCTGGGCAGCTACTGCAACTTCACCACCGACTCGACGATCGTCCAGCACCACGGGTTCCAGGTGCCGGTCAAGTCGGGCGTCAAGCTGCACAGCATCCAGGTGATCTCGCTGGGAGGGAAGGGTCAGTACGCCCACGTCGTGAACAACACGGGCGCGCCGACCTCGGGATCCGACACCATCCCGTCGAAGATCACCAGCTTCCCGTGACAGCCGGCCGGTGAGCACTCGCGGCCCGTCCTCCCACCGGGAGGGCGGGCCGCGTGCATGACGAGATCATGGACCGTTTATCATATGAGCACCGCCTAGCTCGAAAGATAAACCTGTGACTGTCAATGACGACTCGTTCACCAATTGGAAGAACCGCGAGGAGATCGCGGAGTCGATGATCCCGATCATCGGGAAGCTGCACCGCGAGCGGGACGTCACCGTCCTGCTGCACAGCCGCTCCTTGGTGAACAAGTCGGTGGTCAGCATCCTCAAGACCCACCGGTTCGCCCGGCAGATCGCCGGAGTGGAGCTGTCGGTCACCGAGACCCTGCCCTATCTGCGGGCTCTGACCACGCTCGACCTCGGCCCCGCCCAGATCGACATCGGGATGCTCGCCGCCACGCACCGCGGCGACGACCGGGGCCTCACGGTCGAGGCCTTCACCGCCGAGGCCGTCGCCGGTGCCACGGGCGCCAACAAGATCGAGAGCCGCGAGGGCCGCGATGTCGTCCTGTACGGCTTCGGCCGCATCGGGCGCCTGGTCGCCCGCCTGCTCATCGAGAAGGCGGGTTCCGGCAACGGGCTGCGCCTGCGGGCCGTCGTCGTCCGCCGGGGCGGTGGCCGGGCCGCCGACGATCTCGTGAAGCGCGCCTCGCTGCTGCGCCGCGACTCGATCCACGGCCAGTTCCAGGGCACGATCACCGTCGACGAGGCGAGCAGCACGATCTTCGCCAACGGCAACGCGATCAAGGTGATCTACGCGAACGACCCCTCCGAGGTCGACTACACGGCGTACGGCATCAAGGACGCCGTCCTCATCGACAACACCGGCATCTGGCGCGACCGCGAGGGCCTGTCGCAGCATCTGCGTCCCGGCATCGACAAGGTCGTGCTGACCGCGCCGGGCAAGGGTGACGTGCCGAACATCGTGCACGGCGTCAACCACGACATGATCAAGCCGGACGAGCGGATCCTGTCCTGCGCATCCTGCACCACGAACGCGATCGTCCCGCCGCTGAAGGCGATGGCCGACGAGTACGGCGTGCTGCGCGGGCACGTGGAGACCGTCCACTCGTTCACCAACGACCAGAACCTGCTGGACAACTACCACAAGGCCGACCGCCGTGGCCGCTCGGCGCCGCTCAACATGGTGATCACCGAGACGGGCGCGGCCTCCGCCGTGGCCAAGGCGCTGCCCGACCTGGACGCGCCGATCACCGGCAGTTCGATCCGGGTGCCGGTGCCGGACGTGTCGATCGCGATCCTCAGCCTGCGGCTCGGCCGCGAGACCACTCGCGGGGAGGTTCTCGACTACCTGCGGAACGTGTCGCTGACCTCGCCGCTGAAGCGGCAGATCGACTTCACCACCGCCCCAGACGCGGTCTCCAGCGACTTCATGGGCTCGCGCCACGCCTCGATCGTCGACGCCGGAGCCACCAAGGTCGACGGGGACAACGCGATCCTCTACCTCTGGTACGACAACGAGTTCGGCTACTCCTGCCAGGTCGTCCGGGTCGTCCAGCATGTGACC
>NZ_JBHWZP010000162.1:0-21023 GCF_042728395.1 Streptomyces sp. NPDC060205 | reverse complement strand
CCCCTAGGTACCTAGGGGCGCGGGGAACTGCGCAAAGGGGGGAGAGGGGGCGCAGCCCCCATGCGGTGACGGGGAGGGTAGGGGCGGCGGGGGCGAGGAAAGGTGGCGGTGTCCACAGGGGCGGGCGGGGAGGACCCCGGCGTCGTACCCTGGACACCCCCGGCCCGTCAGACGTGTCGGGCGGCTCGCGTTGCCCACCCCACCCACAACCACCCCCCTCAGCTCCTCGGATCCTCGGACGGAAACCCTTCATGAGCCTGCACGGTCTGCTCGACGCCGTCGTCAAGGACGCCGCACTCACCGAAGCGGTGAAGGCCGCCGGCGACGGCAACCGCATGCACGTGGACCTGGTCGGCCCACCCGCCGCCAGGCCCTTCGCGGTGGCGGCCCTGGCCAGGGAGGCCGGCCGCACGGTCCTGGCGGTCACCGCCACCGGCCGCGAGGCCGAGGACCTGGCGGCGGCCCTGCGCTCGCTGCTGCCGCCCGACAGCGTCGTGGAGTACCCGTCCTGGGAGACGCTGCCCCACGAGCGCCTGTCCCCGCGCAGCGACACGGTCGGCCGCAGGATCGCCGTCCTGCGCAGGCTCGCGCACCCGCGCCCCGACGACCCGGAGACGGGCCCGGTCTCCGTGGTGGTCGCTCCCGTGCGCTCGGTCCTCCAGCCCCAGGTCAAGGGCCTGGGCGACCTGGAGCCGGTCGCCCTGCGGACCGGCCAGAGCGCCGACCTCGGCGACATCGTGAAGGGCCTGGCGGCAGCGGCGTACGCCCGGGTGGAGCTGGTGGAGAAGCGCGGCGAGTTCGCCGTGCGCGGCGGGATCCTGGACGTCTTCCCGCCCACCGAGGAGCATCCGCTGCGCGTGGAGTTCTGGGGCGACGACGTCGAGGAGATCCGTTACTTCAAGGTCGCCGACCAGCGGTCCCTTGAGGTCGCCGAGCACGGACTGTGGGCGCCGCCCTGCCGTGAACTGCTGCTCACGGACGACGTACGGGCCAAGGCGGCGGCGCTGGCGGAGGCCCACCCCGAGCTGGGCGAACTGCTCGGCAAGATCGCCGAGGGCATCGCGGTCGAGGGCATGGAATCCCTCGCTCCGGTCCTCGTCGACGACATGGAGCTGCTGATCGACGTCCTGCCCAAGGGCTCCATGGCCCTCGTGTGCGACCCGGAGCGGGTGCGCACGCGCGCCGCCGACCTGGTGGCGACCTCGCAGGAGTTCCTCCAGGCGTCCTGGGCGGCGACCGCGGGCGGCGGCGAGGCGCCCATCGACGTCGACGCGGCGTCCCTGTGGTCCATCGCGGACGTCCGGGAGCGGGCCCGCGAGCTGGACATGATGTGGTGGTCGGTGTCGCAGTTCGCGGCGGACGAAACGGACGTGACGGGTGACGCGGACACGCTGAAGCTCGGGATGCACGCGCCCGAGACCTACCGGGGCGACACCGCGAAGGCCCTCGCCGACACCAAGGGCTGGCTCGCGGACGGCTGGCGCACGGTGTTCGTCACCGAGGCGCACGGCCCGGCGGCCCGTACGGTCGAGGTGCTCGGCGGGGAGGGCATCGCGGCCCGCCTGGAGTCGGACCTCGGCGCGCTGGTCCCCTCGGTCGTGCAGGTGTCCTGCGGCTCGATCGACTACGGGTTCGTCGACCCGGCGCTCAGACTCGCCGTGCTCACCGAGACCGACCTCACCGGGCAGAAGGCCGCAGGCAAGGACGGCGCCCGGATGCCGGCCCGCCGCAGGAAGAGCATCGACCCGCTGACGCTGGAGACGGGCGACTACATCGTCCACGAGCAGCACGGCGTCGGCCGCTACATCGAGATGGTGCAGCGGACCGTGCAGAGCGCGACCCGCGAGTACCTGGTCGTCGAGTACGCGCCCGCCAAGCGCGGCCAGCCCGGCGACCGCCTCTACATCCCCACCGACCAGCTGGAACAGATCACCAAGTACGTGGGCGGCGAGGCCCCGACCATGCACCGCCTCGGCGGCGCCGACTGGACGAAGACCAAGGCGCGCGCCAAGAAGGCCGTCAAGGAGATCGCGGCGGACCTGATCCGGCTGTACTCGGCCCGGATGGCGGCCCCCGGGCACGCCTTCGGCGCGGACACGCCGTGGCAGCGCGAGCTGGAGGACGCGTTCCCGTACACCGAGACGCCCGACCAGCTCACCACCATCGCCGAGGTCAAGGACGACATGGAGAAGACGGTCCCGATGGACCGGCTGATCTGCGGCGACGTCGGTTACGGCAAGACGGAGATCGCGGTCCGCGCGGCCTTCAAGGCGGTCCAGGACGGCAAGCAGGTCGCCGTCCTGGTGCCCACCACCCTGCTGGTGCAGCAGCACTTCGGGACGTTCAGCGAGCGCTACTCGCAGTTCCCCGTCAACGTACGGGCCCTGTCGCGCTTCCAGTCCGACACCGAGGCGAAGGCGACCCTGGAGGGGCTGCGGGAGGGCTCGGTGGACGTGGTCATCGGCACCCACCGGCTGTTCTCCTCGGAGACCAAGTTCAAGGACCTGGGTCTGGTCGTCGTCGACGAGGAGCAGCGGTTCGGCGTCGAGCACAAGGAGCAGCTGAAGAAGCTGCGCGCGAACGTGGACGTGCTGACCATGTCCGCCACCCCGATCCCGCGCACCCTGGAGATGGCGGTGACGGGCATCCGCGAGATGTCGACGATCACCACCCCGCCGGAGGAGCGGCACCCGGTCCTGACCTTCGTCGGCCCCTACGAGCAGAAGCAGATCGGCGCCGCCGTCCGCAGGGAGCTGCTGCGGGAGGGCCAGGTCTTCTACATCCACAACCGCGTCGAGTCGATCGACCGGGCCGCGGCCCGGCTGCGCGAGATCGTGCCGGAGGCGCGGATCGCCACCGCCCACGGCCAGATGACCGAACAGGCCCTGGAGCAGGTCGTCGTCGACTTCTGGGAGAAGAAGTTCGACGTCCTCGTCTCCACGACCATCGTCGAGTCGGGCATCGACATCTCGAACGCGAACACGCTGATCGTGGAGCGCGGCGACAACTTCGGCCTCTCGCAACTGCACCAGCTGCGCGGCCGGGTGGGGCGAGGCCGCGAGCGCGGTTACGCCTACTTCCTCTACCCCCCGGAGAAGCCGCTCACGGAGACGGCCCACGAACGCCTCGCGACCATCGCCCAGCACACGGAGATGGGCGCGGGCATGTACGTGGCCATGAAGGACCTGGAGATCCGCGGCGCCGGAAACCTGCTGGGTGGCGAGCAGTCGGGCCACATCGCCGGAGTCGGCTTCGACCTGTACGTACGCATGGTGGGCGAGGCGGTCGCCGACTACCGCGCCTCCATGGACGGCGGGGTCGTGGAGGAGGCGCCGCTGGAGGTCAAGATCGAGCTGCCGGTCGACGCGCACGTCCCGCACGACTACGCGCCGGGCGAGCGCCTGCGCCTGCAGGCCTACCGCGCGATCGCCTCGGTCAACTCCGAGGACGACATCAAGGCCGTACGCGAGGAGTTGGTCGACCGGTACGGGAAGCTGCCCGAGCCGGTGGAGAACCTGCTCCTGGTGGCCGGACTGCGGATGCTCGCGCGCGCGTGCGGGGTCGGCGAGGTCGTCCTGCAGGGCAACAACATCCGCTTCGCCCCGGTGGAGTTGAGGGAGTCGCAGGAGCTGCGCCTCCAGCGCCTGTACCCGGGAACGGTCGTCAAGCCGTCCGCCCACCAGGTCCTGGTCCCCCGCCCGAAGACGGCGAAGGTCGGCGGCAAGCCGCTGGTCGGACGGGAGTTGCTGGGGTGGACGGGGGAGTTCCTGGCTTCGATCCTGGGGTCTTGAGGGGGGTCGCGCAGGGCTGTTCCGATCCGCGGTGCCCGGATCGGGGCTGCCGTCGGGGACGACGCCCGGACCGGAGAGGTGTGCGGGGCGCGATCCGGGACAGCCGGTCCAGTGGGGCGAGGGTGCCTCGGCGCGGGCTGAGGGGGTCTCACCACCCCTGCCGCGCCGGTCGTGCGCCACTTGCTCACCAAAGTCACCATACGTACCTTTCGCGCCGTTCTCTCCCAACCTCCGGGCCAGTACGGTGAGATGACGGAAGACCGCCCCCTCGGGGCGGGCAGGGCAAGCAAGAAGAAGGAGCGCCCGTGACGTTCTGGACCAGGACCGCAGGCGTCGCGGCCCTGCTGCTCGCCGCGACCGGCTGCACTGCGGAGACGACCGGCGCCGCCGGACCTCAGGAGCCGGCCGGTGCGGGCGGAGCCGCCCTCACCGCGGTCGACTCACTGACCGTCAAGGGGCGGGCACCCAAGACGGGTTACGACCGGGACAAGTTCGGCACCGCCTGGGCGGACACCGACTCGAACGGCTGCGACACCCGCGACGACATCCTCAAACGGGACCTGAAGGAGGTGAAGTTCAGCGACGGCGACTGCAGCGTGGCCTCGGGGACGCTCGACCCCGACCCGTACACCGACAAGGACGTCACCTTCATACGCGGCGGGCGCAGCGAGGTCGACATAGACCATCTCGTCGCCCTGTCGGACGCCTGGCAGAAGGGCGCCGGGAAATGGGACGCGAGCAAGCGGATCGCACTGGCCAACGACCCGCTGAACCTCCTCGCCGTCGACGCCGGACGCAACCGCAGCAAGGGCGACGGGGACACCGCGACCTGGCTGCCGCCGCACAAGGCGTACCGCTGCACGTACGTGGCCCGGCAGGTGGCAGTGAAGAAGAAGTACGAACTGTGGGTCACCGGTGCGGAGAAGGCCGCGATGAAGAAGGTGCTGTCCGCGTGCCCGGGGCAGAAGCTCCCCACGGGTGGTACGTCGACGCAGGCGCCGAGCCGGTTCCACGCCGACTGACGCAAGGCGGGGGCAGGGGAGCCGCGCGGGCTTCTTGCGGGGGTCTGCGCGGGGCTCCGGGCGGGGCGGTCCCGTGCCGGAAAAGCGGTTTCACCGGGGCCGGTGCGCTGCCTACCGTGTCCGGCATGGTGCTGACAATCGCGAGCCTCGCCGAACGTCCGGAGAAGTACGACGCGGTGACGGGGATGGCCGACACCTGGCCGGAGTTCATCCGCAACGACCTCGTGGGCAACGCGCACTACGGCCGGATCGCCGGGGAACTGCCGGAGTACGTGCTGTTCGCCGAGGACGAGAGCGGCGAGGTGGTCGCTCACGCCTACAGCGTGCCGCTCGCCCTCGGGGACGAAGGGCCGGACGTGTTGCCGGCCCGGGGCTGGGACGAGGTGCTGGTGTGGGCGTTCGGCGACCTGCGCCGGGGCGTCGCACCCGACACTGTGAGCGCCATCTCGATCGTCGTCGCCCCGCACGCCCAGGGCACCGGCCTGTCGGCGCGGATGCTCTCCGCGATGCGCGACAACGCCCGGGCCAAGGGCTTCGGCGAGGTCGTCGCGCCGGTGCGGCCGAGCGCGAAGCACCGGGAACCGTGGGCGCCGATGGAGGAGTACGCGTTCCGGACGCGTGAGGACGGGCTGCCCCACGACCCGTGGCTGCGGGTCCACGTCCGGGCGGGCGGGCGCATCGAGGCGGTGGCACCGGCGTCGATGACCGTCGCCGCGTCGCTGGACGAGTGGCGGGCGTGGACCGGGCTGCCGTTCGACAAGGAGGGCCGCATCGAGGTGCCCGGCGCGCTGGTGCCGGTGCACTGCGAGCCGGCCCTCGGATACGGGGTGTACGTCGAGCCCAACGTATGGGTGCGGCACGCCCTTTGAGGCGCGCCCCCCCGTGGGCGCGCCTCGCCGGGGTCCCGCGACGGCCGTCAGCCGCCCAGTGCGTCCAGGTCGAGGATCTTGCCCTTGGGCGTCTCGGCGGGGACCGGCGTCTCGAAGTCGCTGAAGACGACCGTGCCCGGGTCCTTGGCGGACTTGTTGACGACCTTCAGCAGGTAGGGCTTGCCCTCGGTGGCGACGGACAGCGTGGAGGTGTCCTTGCCGTCCTTCTCGTGCAGGACGATCGCCGGGGTGCCGTCGACCGTGGTCGTCCTGCCGCGGGTGGCGTCGGAGCTGACGTCCTCGAAGTCCGCGAGGACGGTGTCGAGGTCGCAGAAGCCGGCGATGTCCTTGGCGTCCGCGCCCTTCGCGGACATCTTGGTCCACTTGCCGGCCAGCATGGCCACCACCTGGTCGGTCTCCTCCTTCGGCGCGTCCTCGTCCTGGGCGCGGAGGAACTTCTCGTCGTACTTCATGTAGAGGGTGTCGCCGGTCTTCATGAGCTGGGCCTCGCCCTGGCCGTCGGCGCTCATCGTGCCGGCGCACCGGCCCTTCTTGTCGAGGGCCATGTCGAGGTCGATACGGCTGCCGTCGTCGTCGACGATGTCGCCCTTCATGCGCAGCGACGAGGCGTTCGAGGTGGCCTTGACGGCCCGGTCGGCGATCTCGCCGCCGGTCAGCCCGGCGAACGGGCCCTTCGGCTTGCTGTCGGCCTTGTCCTCGCCGGGCAGACAGCCGGTGAGCGAGGCGGTGGCCGCGGCGGCGAGACAGAGGGCGGCAAGTGCGGTGCGACGCATGACGGTTCCTTCGAGGTCGAGGTCGAGATGGAGCGGTGGTGGCGGTGGGGCGGGGGTGGAGCAGGGGAGGGGGCGTCAGCCCGTCTTCTTCCGGTCCTTGCAGCCCGAGGTCTTCGACGACCGCGCTTCACGCGGCGGCCGTTCATCCGATGGGTCAATCACAGCAGAGCTTGTGAACCGAGTCAACACGGTTCACGAAGACAGTTGTGTACACGGCCGTGAATGGGTAGGCCTTGCCCGCGTCGCTATGATCGGCGCCACACACCAGACGGACGTCACACCTGACGAGGGGAGCCGAGCGGTGCAGGAGAACGGGACAGAGGTAACCGCGGCCGGGATCGCCCGGCTCGCCGGAGTCGGCCGCGCCGCCGTCAGCAACTGGCGCCGCCGGCACGCCGACTTCCCCAAGCCCGTCGGCGGCACCGAGACCAGCCCCTCCTTCGCGCTCACCGAGATCGAGGACTGGCTGCGCGCCCAGGGCAAGCTGGCCGAGGTCCCCCTGCGCGAACGCGTCTGGCAGCAGGTCGCCGGACACCCCGAGGGCCCGGTCACCGCGCTCATCCACGTCGGCTGCGCCCTGCTGCTCCTGCACGACCGGCCCACGGTCTGGCTGGAGGTGAGCGCCGGCTCCGACGCCCGCCTCGCCGAACTGCTGCCCGCGCCCCTCGACCAGGTCCTCACCCCGCGCTTCGGCGCGATCCGCGCACGGGCCGTCGCCACACCGACCGCCGACCGGCTGCGGCCGTCCGCACCCCTGCTGCGCGCGGCAGCCGATCTCGCCGCCGAACTGGACGCGCGCAAGGCCTACGAGTTCCTGCTCGGCAGGCACCTCGACGCGAACCCCCGCCAGTACACGCTCACACCGCCCGGCCTCGCCGCCCTGATGGCCGACCTCGCCGGACCGGCCACCACCGTCCTCGACCCGGCCTGCGGCACCGGCGCCCTGCTGCGCGCGGTGGCGACCGCCCAGGGCACGTCCGCCACCGAGGAGCAGCACCTCGACGGCCAGGACAGCGCCCCCGAGCTGGCGGCCCTGACGGCCCTGCGCCTCGCCCTGCACACCCGTGCCGTCGTACGCACCGCCGCGGCCGACACCCTGCGCGAGGACGCGTTCGGCAGCCTCCGCGCCGACGCCGTCGTCTGCCACCCGCCGTTCAACGAGCGCAACTGGGGGCACGACGAGCTGGCCTACGACCCCCGCTGGGAGTACGGCTTCCCGGCCCGTACCGAATCGGAACTGGCCTGGGTGCAGCACGCGTTGGCCCGCCTCAGGGAAGGCGGCGTCGCGGTCCTGCTGATGCCGCCCGCCGCCGCGTCCCGCCGCTCCGGCCGCCGTATCCGCGCCGACCTGCTGCGCCGAGGCGCCCTGCGCGCCGTGATCGCCCTGCCGCCGGGCGCGGCGCCCCCGTACAACCTCCCCCTGCACCTGTGGGTGCTGCGCAGGCCCGCCCTCGGCGCGCCGGCCGCGCAGCCCGAGGTGCTGCTCGCCGACACGGGCGTGCACACCGCGGACAGCCGCGGCGGCCTCGACTGGCAGGCCGTGCGCACCGCCGTCCTCGACGCCTGGCGTCCCTTCGACCGGGCCGGCACCGTGCCGGAGCAGCCGGGCCTCAGCCGCTGCGTGCCGGTCATCGAACTCCTCGACGACGACGTCGACCTGGCCCCGGCCCGCCATCTGCCGCCCTCCGCCGCCGGCGGTGGCGCCGAGCGGCTGGCCGACGTGCGCGACAGCCTGGGCGAGACCCTCCGGCTGACCGACCGCCTCACCCCGCCCCCCGCCGCTCCGCGCCCGCCCGTCCGCTGGCCCCTGACCACGATCGGCGAACTCGCCCGCGGGGGCGCGCTCCGGCTGCGTACCGGAGGCAGCGGCGGGCACGCGCGCGTGCCCGTGCTCACCGACCACGACGTCCTGGCCGGCGCGGCGCCGTCCGGGACGCTGCCCGAGAGCGACGAGGAGGCCGTGCTCACCGAGGCGGGGGACGTGGTCGTGCCCGTGCTCGGCGGCGGCTCCATCGCGCGGGTGGTCGACGAGGCGACCGCGGGCGCGGCCCTCGGCCGCAACCTCGCACTGCTGCGGCCCGATCCGGCCGCGCTCGACCCGTGGTTCCTCGCCGGTTTCCTGCGGGGCACCGCCAACAACCGCCAGGCCAGCAGCTACGCGTCCACCGCGACCCGGCTCGACGTACGCCGCCTCCAACTGCCCCGGCTCCCGCTGGAACAGCAGCGCGTCTACGGCGAACGGTTCCGCGCGCTCGCCGAGTTCGAGGAGGCGCTGCGGCTCGCGGGCCGCCTCGGGGAGCAGCTGGTCCGCGGCATGTACGACGGCCTGACGGACGGCACGGTCGAGCCCGGCTGAGGCCCGTGGGACGGACGCGGTGACCAGCACGACAACGGTTCGGTACAACCCTGGACCAGTTGTCCTTGTCGGCCTATACGCTCGGACTCCGCACGTGCACGTCCCTACTTCCGTCCGTCCCCATCAGGCCTCCAGGAGCAACCATGCAAGGCCATGGCCAGGCGCAGCCGGTCCAGCCGCCACCCTCGACCGGGGTGCTGGTCTCCCTGCGCGTGCTGTTCGTGGTGGTCTCCGTCTGCAGCTTCGGCCTTCTCGGCTGGGTCATGATGCTGCGTCTGGCGCTCGTGACCCGTAAATCGCTCGACTGGGGCCTGTTGGTGGCCACGTTCGCGGCCGAGGTCCTCGGGTTCGTCCTGATCGGCACCGAGCCCGGCGAGGAGATCCACACCCCGGGAGCCTGGACGGGTCTGGCGCTGCTCCTGGGCTCCCTCGTCGCCGCAATCTCGTACTACCTCGCGGCGGAGATCCGCCACTTCCACGCACTGGGCTACGCGTACCAGGCGTACGCCGCGCACCGGCTCCCGGCGCACACGTACGGCTACCCACAGCCCCAGCCGCCGTACACCGCCGCGACCGGTCCGCACACGCCGGTGCCGCAGGCGGCCCCGATACCCGGGCTCCCGAACTCCACGCCGACCCCGGCCCCGCCGCCGCAGCGTCCCGCGCCCGCCCGTATCGACCAGGTGCGCGCCGAGCTCGACGAGCTGAGTGACTACCTCCGCAAGCACGAGGACGGCAGGTGAGCGTGGCGTCGGGACGGGTGATCACCGGCCGGTACGAACTGTCCACGCTCATCGGACAGGGCGGCATGGGCCAGGTGTGGACGGCCTACGACCAGCGTCTGGACCGGCGCGTCGCCGTCAAGCTGCTGCGGCCCGACAAGGTCGCGGGCCAGGAGGCCGACGAGCTGCGCCGCCGCTTCGTGCGCGAGTGCCGTGTCACCGCGCAGGTCGACCACCCCGGCCTGGTCACGGTCCACGACGCGGGCAGCGAGGGCGAGGAGCTGTTCCTCGTCATGCAGTACGTCGACGGGGCCGACCTCTCCGACCACCTCGCCGAGCACGACCCCTACCCCTGGCAGTGGGCCGTCTCGGTCGCCGCGCAACTGTGCGCCGTGCTCTCCGCCGTGCACGCCGTGCCGATCGTCCACCGCGACCTCAAGCCGCGGAACGTGATGATCAAGCAGGACGGTACGGTCACCGTGCTCGACCTCGGCGTCGCGTCCGTGATGGACACCGACACCACCCGCCTCACGCACACCGGCTCGCCCATCGGTTCGCCCGCCTACATGGCCCCCGAGCAGGCGATGGGCGGCGCGGTCGGCCCGTACACCGATTTGTACGCGCTCGGGGTGCTGCTGCACGAACTCCTCAGCGGGGACGTGCCGTTCTCCGGTTCCACCGCCCTCGGCGTGCTGCACCGCCACCTCTACGAGCCGCCCCTGCCGGTCCGCCGGCTGCGCCCCGAGGTGCCCGAGGCGCTCGAAGCCCTCGTCCTGCGGCTGCTCTCCAAGGACCCGCAGCACCGCCCCGACTCCGCCCAGGAGACGTACGAGCAACTGCTGCCGCTGCTCCCCGCGCGCGGCATCCCGTCCGGCGGGCCGCTCGACCCCACACGCCCCTTTCTGCGCCCGCACGCCCCCTGGCCCGACCGCGCCCGCACCCCCGCCGCGCAGCCGCAGGCCGCGCCCGCCGTCGAGAAACCCGATGTCGCCGGAGCCGTCGACGAGGTCAAGCGCCTCCTCGGCGAGGGCCGCATCACCCAGGCGGTCGACATCCTCGGCCAGATCCTCCCGGCCGCCGCCGCCCAGCACGGCGAGCACTCACCGGTCGTACGCACCCTGCGCAAGCAGTACGCGGCCACGCTGATGGACGACGGCCAGTACCGCCGCGCCCTGCCCGAACTGCGCCGCCTCGCCGACGAACGGGCCACCGAGGCGGGCCGGGCCGACCCGCAGTCCCTGCGCTTCCGCTACGAGGCCGCACAGTGCCTCGAACAGCTCGGCGAACCGGCGGCGGCCCTCGCCGAGTACCGCGCACTGCTGCCCTACTACGAGAACCAGTACGTCGCCCAGGACGCCGAACTGTCCTTCGAGGTGCGCCGCCGCATCGGCCATCTGCTCCTCGCGCTCGGCGACCGGGCCGCCGCACACGACACGCTGGCCCGGCTCCGGTACGACGTCGAACGGCTGCGGGGCCCCGGCCATCCGCTCGTCGGCGACATCGGCCGGACCCTGCAGTGGCTGGGACAGGTCCGCGGCTGAACCGCGCGCGTGGGACGGTGCCCGAAGTCCTGGCGAATCGTTGGGTCGAATGGGTGGCCGAGAGCCGGTCCCCTGCCTACCATCGATCACCGCAAGACTTTGTGCACCGTCGCACAATCTCCTACAGGAGGTTCTCCTTGCACCGCCGCCGTCGCACCGCGTTCCTGCTCACCGCCGCGCTCGCCGCCGCGGCCCCCCTCCTGACCGCCTGCGGCAGCGACGCGCACCCCGGTGCCGCGGCCGTCGTCGGCGACGACCGCATCACGGTCTCCCAGCTGGAGAACCGGGTGAACGAGGTACGGTCCGCGCAGCGGGCCGCCACCACGGGCGAGGCGCAGTACGAGCAGGCCATCTCCAAGTCCGGCGGCCTCACCCGCGACACCCTGCACGGCATGGTCCTCGACCGGGTGCTGCACCGGGCCGCCGACGACGCGGGCGTGAGCGTCACCCGCAAGGAGATCCAGCAGGCCCGCACCGGACTGGAACAGCAGGCCGGCGGCGCGAAGGCCCTGGAAGTGAGCTGGCTCCAGCAGTACGGGGTGCCGCCCGAGCGGCTCGACGACAACCTCCGCGTCCAGATCGAGGCCCAGAAGCTCGCCGCCGCGCTCGGCACGGACACCAGCCAGCCGGCCTTCTGGAAGGCGCTGTCCGACGCCTCCAAGAAGCTGGACGTCGACCTGAACCCCCGGTACGGCAGCTGGGACGTCGAGAAGAGCAGCCGCGTCGACGCCAAGCTCCCATGGGTGCGCGACATCACGGCGGCGGCGAGCCAGAAGACCGCGTAGCCGTCCCGGATCCGCCCCGTCCACAGGGCGTGACCTCGATGTCGGTGGCGTGGGTTACGTTCGAGGGGTGAACGCATCCAGCCCCGGGCGCATCGTCCTGCTCACCACCAGCCACCGTGTCGCGCCCGGACTCCTGTCCTGGCCCGCCTGGCAGGCGCTGCACGGCGCCGACCGCGTCCTGTGCGCGGACGGCGCCCACCCGCAGCTGCCGTATCTGCGCGAGGCGGGCATCGAGGTCGAGGAGACCGCCCCCGGCGCCCAGGAGCTGGTCGACGCGTGCGCCGGCGGGCGCACGGTCACCGTCGTCGCCACCGGCGAGGGCGAACCGCGCCTGACCGACGGCCTGGCCCGGCTGGCCGGCTCGGGACGCGTCCGGATGCCCGACCTCGAACTGCTCCCCGCCTCGTACGACCTCCCGGGCGCCCGTCTCCTCGACCTCGTCCAGGTGATGGACCGCATCCGCCGCGAATGCCCCTGGTCGTCGCAGCAGACCCACAAGGGCCTCGCCAAGTACGGCATCGAGGAGGCGTACGAACTCGTCGAGGCGATCGAGGAGGGCGACCGGCACGAGCTGCGCGAGGAGCTCGGCGACGTCCTGCTCCAGGTCGTCTTCCACTCCCGGATCGCCGAGGAGGGCAGCGCGGAGGACGGGTCGGAGCCCTTCTCCATCGACGACGTCGCGGCCGGCATCGTCACCAAGCTGATCCACCGCCACCCGCATGTGTTCGGCGACGAGACCGCCTCCACACCCGAGGAGGTCAAGGAGCACTGGCTGCGCACCAAGGCCGAGGAGAAGCAGCGGACATCGGTCACGGAGGGCGTCCCGCTGGGCCAGCCCGCCCTGGCCCTGGCCGCGAAACTGGTCTCCCGCGCACGCACGGCGGGCCTGGACACCCCCCTGCCCCAGGGCGAGGGCATCGGCTACGAACTCCTGGCCCTGGCAGCCCGGGCAGAGGAATCCGGCGTGGACCCGGAAGCATCCCTGAGAGCAGCGTCCCGCACCTACCGGGACGCCATACGGGCAACGGAGTCCTGACCCCCGCACCCGACGTGCAGGGCCGGGGCGCAGCCCCGCCTTCCCAGGGGCGCGGGGAACGGCGCGACCAGCCCCCACCGGACCCGCGGACGACACACCACCACCCCCAGCGGAGCGTCACCGCGGCTGAGGCCGCCGCAGCAGCCACGCTCCGGGCCCAAGGGCCCGACACCCGTCCCGGTCCCGTTCCGGCCCGGTGGTCGGGAGTTCGTCACAGAAGACCCGCCCCGGCTCCGCGCCCAGCCGGGGCAGCACGGAGGAGACCCCCGCGACCAGCCCCGGCGGCCCCGCCAGATACACATCGTGCCGAGCCCAGTTCGCCCGGTTCCCCAGCGCCGTCAGCAACCGCTCCGTGGCCTGCGCCCTCGGCCGCCCCGGCGCGGGCGTGAGCACGGTGACGTCCAGCCAGGGCACCCGCGTGCGCAGGGCGTCGAGCACGGCCCGGTCGTAGAGGTGCGCGACATCGCGGGCGACGACGAAGAGCCGCGCCTCGTCGTACCCACCGGGCGCCCGCCCCACCTGCTCCAGCAGCGCCTTCACCGGCGCCCACCCGGTACCGGCCGCGATGAAGGTGAGGGGCCGCTCCACGGGCGTACGGAGGGTCAGCCGGCCGCCCGGCGCGCCGAGCCGCAGGACGTCGCCCTCCCGGGTGCGCCGGACCAGTTCGGGCGACAGCGCACCGCCCGGGACGAGGCTGACATGCAGATCGAGCGTGCCGTCGCAGCGGGGCGCGTTGCCGACGGAGTACGGGCGCCAGGCCCCCGGCACCCGCGGACTGCCCACGCTCACGTACTGGCCCGGCAGATGGCGCAGGGGCCGGTCCGGACGGAGCGTCAGCACGGCGAGGTCGTCCCCGCGCCCGGCGCTCCCGGGCAGCGCGGTGCGGCCGACGACCTCGGCGTCCCACCAGGACGGCTGCCCCTGGCTCTCGGACTCGCCCGCGCCCTCCAGCATGGCGTCCGTGACCAGCGCGTACGCCTCGCCCCAGGCCTTCTCCACCTCCGCGCTCCACGCGGACCCGGACACCGCGGCGAACGCGGCGATCAGGCTGTCCCCCACGGCCGTGTAGTGCTCGGGGCGCGCCAGATACTTCCGGTGGTCCCGCCCCAGCTCCCGCAGGTACGTGTGCAGTTCCGGCCCCTCCAGGCGGGCGACGACGAGCGCCAGGGCGGTGAACAGCCGGTCCCGCTGGCGTTCCTTGTCCTCGGGGGAGTCCAGCGGGAACAGGGCGCGGACGTCGGGGTGGTGCCAGAACAGGTGCGAGTAGAAGTACTTGAGCGCGAACTCGGCCCGTCTTTCGACGACCGCGAAACTGGTCCGGAGCATCTCGGGGTCCACGCCCGCGAATGTAGATAGCCGGAGAGTCGGCCAGTCAAGGGGGAGGACATTCAGGGACAGCCCGTCATCAAGTGCGTAAGGCGGTCATGGTCCGGGCCGGCGCGGGAGGGCGAGCGCGGGCCGCCGGGACACCGGGCGGGCCCCGGCCGTCCCCCCCGATACCGTCGAGGAGTGACCGAAACGCCTGCACAGCCGCCCGCGCCGACCACGGGGCAGCCCGTCCCCGAACTCTTCAGCTGGGAGTTCGCCACCGACCCCTACCCGGCGTACGCCTGGCTCCGTGAGCACGCCCCCGTGCATCGGACGAAGCTGCCCAGCGGGGTGGAAGCATGGCTCGTCACGCGGTACGCCGATGCCAGGCAGGCCCTCGCCGACGGCCGGCTCAGCAAGAATCCCGCCCATCACGACGAGCCCGCGCACGCCAAGGGCAAGACCGGCATTCCGGGCGAGCGCAAGGCCGAACTGATGACCCACCTGCTCAACATCGACCCGCCGGACCACACCCGGCTGCGGCGGCTCGTCAGCAAGGCGTTCACCCCCCGGCGAGTGGCCGAATTCGGCTCCCGGGTGCAGGAACTGACGGATCAGTTGATCGACGGGTTCGCCGGGAAGGGGGAGGCGGACCTCATCCACGACTTCGCCTTCCCGCTCCCCATCTACGCCATCTGCGACCTCCTGGGCGTCCCGCGCGAGGACCAGGACGACTTCCGCGACTGGGCCGGGATGATGATCCGGCACGGCGGCGGGCCCAGGGGAGGCGTCGCCCGGTCGGTCAAGAAGATGCGCGGCTACCTCGCTGAGCTGATCCACCGCAAGCGCCAGGAGCTCACGGACGTGCCCGCACCGGGCGAGGACCTGATCTCCGGTCTCATCCGGGCCTCCGACCACGGCGAGCACCTCAGCGAGAACGAGGCCGCGGCGATGGCCTTCATCCTTCTGTTCGCCGGTTTCGAGACCACCGTGAACCTCATCGGGAACGGCACCTACGCCCTGCTCACCCACCCCGGGCAGCGGCGGCGGCTCCAGGACTCCCTCGCGGCCGGCCGTACGGACCTGCTGGAGACGGGCGTCGAGGAACTGCTCCGCTACGACGGGCCCGTGGAGCTGGCCACCTGGCGGTTCGCCACCGAACCGCTCAGCGTCGGCGGACAGGACATCGCCGCCGGCGACCCCGTACTCGTCGTGCTCGCGGCGGCCGACCGCGACCCCGACCGCTTCCAGGACCCGGACACGCTGGACCTCTCCCGCCGTGACAACCAACACCTCGGTTACGGCCACGGCATCCACTACTGCCTCGGCGCGCCCCTCGCCCGGCTGGAGGGACAGACCGCGCTGGCCACGCTGCTGACCCGGCTGCCCGACCTGCAACTCGCGGGGGATTCGGCCGATTTGAGGTGGCGCGGCGGGCTCATCATGCGGGGATTGCGCACGCTTCCGGTGGAGTTCACCCCGGTCGCGACATCTTGACGGAAGTGCTGGTGGCCGTAGCACCGGAGGCCACGGAAGGTGAGACTCCGTCAACTCTGTGATCTTCACGTTATCTACGCTGCACCGACTTGTGACAAGAGTTCGAGTGCCGCTACGTTCACCCATCAATGCGGCAGGTCCGCCCGTCGCAGCAGTCACGAGCACGGCTTTTCGCCGTGCCCCGTGCGTATTCCTTGCTGTCACGCGAAAGGCAATCGCATGCTCTCCGGGAACGGCCGTCATCGTCGCCCCCGCCAGGCCCCGGCGCTCCTCGTCGCCGCCGGCGTGGCCGGATCGGCCATCGCGATCCCCCTGCTCGGTGCGAGCGGCGCGAGTGCCGCCAGCGGTACGACCTGGGACGCGGTCGCCGAGTGCGAGAGCGGCGGCTCCTGGAGCGCGGACACGGGCAACGGCCTCTACGGCGGACTCCAGATGAGCCAGGAGACCTGGGAGCAGCACGGCGGCCTCGACTACGCGCAGAGCGCCGACCAGGCCAGCCGCTCGCAGCAGATAGCCGTCGCCGAGAAGATCCTCGCCGCGCAGGGCACGGGCGCCTGGGTGACCTGCGGTCTGGTCGCCGGTCTGACGCAGGACTCCGACTCCGCAGACGTCGACACGGGCCTCGCCGAGGACTCCGCGAGCCCGTCGGCCGACGCGGACGCGGATGCGACAAAGGGGAGCAACGGCGCCAAGTCGGACTCGTCCACGGACAGCGGTTCGAAGTCCGACAACGACTCCGCCTCGGACGCACAGAGAACGGACAGCTCGTCCGCCGACACCAAGGCGAAGGGTGACGACTCGGACAAGTCGTCCCAGAGCGACGACGCTTCGGCCGACGCGGCCGCGGACAGCTCCGGCCGTCACCGGGGCGGCAGCGCCGAGGAGGCCGACATGGCGCCGCGCGCGGACGACTACGCCGGCCGGCACGCCTCGCGCAGCGACAGCACCTCGCGCGTCCTCGCCGACGAGGGCTCGTACGCGGTCCGTTCCGGGGACTCCCTCTCCAGCATCGCCGACTCCCTTGGCATCGACGGCGGATGGGGCGAGCTCTACGCCGCGAACAAGGACAGCATCGGCTCCGACCCGGACTTCATCATCCCCGGTCAGCGCCTCGCGGTCGACGGCTGAGCGATGCCGAGCAAGTAGTGATCAAGGCGCCGAATCGGGCGAAAAGCAGCGGTAGTTCGCGCTGAATGTCCGATTTGGCGAATTGAGACATGGATCTCAACACCCCTGATCGTCTTTGAAATTCGGCGCGGCCCGTGTCTACGGTCGTGACCGCTCGCCATGGGTGAGCCCCGACGGTCGCACGCCGAATCCTGCCAACGGCCGTACGGGAACAGTCGTCGCGTAAAGCGCCGTAGGCAGGAGCGGGGGACCCAGGTAAGTGCCGGACCCGGTCGTCATGGCCGGGCACGGCTTGGGGTTAAGCCGCGTGACAGCAGTGTCACGCGGCCGGGCAACTCACTCGGCCCGAACCCGACAGCTCACCTCGCAGGCGTCGGTGAGGGGATCTACTTCATGCTGCTTTCGAACAAGGGCAAGCACCGTCGCCCGTCCAAGGCTGCCCGCATCGCCACGCTGGCCGGTGTCACCACCGCCGCCGTCGCCGTCCCGCTGATGGGCGCCACGGGAGCCTCCGCCGCCACCGCGTCCGAGTGGGACGCCGTCGCCCAGTGCGAGTCCGGCGGCAACTGGTCGATCAACACCGGCAACGGCTACTACGGCGGACTGCAGTTCTCGTCCTCCACCTGGGCCGCGTACGGCGGCAGCTCCTACGCCTCCACCGCCGACCAGGCGTCCAAGTCCCAGCAGATAGCCGTCGCCGAGAAGGTTCTCGCGAGCCAGGGCAAGGGTGCCTGGCCGAGCTGCGGCGTCGGCCTGTCCGGCGCCTCGACCGGCGGCTCCACCGCCCCGTCGGGCTCCAGCAGCTCCAACCAGAGCACCTCGCAGCCGCAGCAGCAGAACTCGCAGTCCTCCGAGGAGCGCGCCTCGCGTTCGCAGGAGCGTCCGGCGACCAAGAAGACCGTCGAGACTCCGACCGGCAAGAAGGTCAAGAAGGGCGACGGCGAGTACAAGGTCGTCAAGGGCGACACCCTCAGCGAGATCGCCGACAAGAAGAACGTCAAGGGCGGCTGGGCGAAGCTGTACAAGCTCAACGACGACATCGTCGACGACGCCGACTTCATCTTCCCGGGTCAGCAGCTGCACCTCAGCTGACGCGGGCCGCACGCCGGCCGGCCCGCCCCCGGCGGGCCGGCGGTCGCGTCCCCCTTCGGCGGTCCGGACATCACCTCCGGCCGAGGCACTGGCCGCTCGGCCCCGACCGGAGGTCCGGCCCACATCCGAATCGCGACTGAACCACAGCGCCCTCACATCCGTGTCCTTCATAGTGGAGGCCTCGTGAGGGTCACCCCCGTCCCCCACGGGCTCCCCGTTCCGGTGCGTGTTCCCCCGTACGCACCGGGGCGGGGCTTTTTTTGTGCCTGGCTTTCCGCCCGTGTCTTTGTTCCGTTCGGAAACAATTTCCTCTCGGTTCTGTCCAGGAGGCGGTCGAGGGCTGGCCGATCCCCGGCAGCCGGTTAGGCTCATCCCGCGGGGCCACCACGGCCTGCGCGCAACCGGGCCTCCGGCCCGGCACAGCTTGTGTCACATCCCAGAAGGAGATGCTCGTGCCGTCCATCGACGTCGTCGTAGCCCGGGAAATCCTGGACTCCCGAGGCAACCCCACGGTCGAGGTCGAGGTCGGCCTCGACGACGGCAGCACGGGTCGTGCCGCCGTTCCGTCCGGCGCCTCCACCGGTGCCTTCGAAGCAGTCGAGCTCCGCGACGGGGACCCCAACCGCTACCTCGGCAAGGGTGTCGAGAAGGCCGTTCTCGCCGTCATCGAGCAGATCGGCCCGGAGCTCGTCGGCTACGACGCCACCGAGCAGCGCCTCATCGACCAGGCGATGATCGACCTCGACGCCACCGACAACAAGGGCTCGCTCGGCGCGAACGCCATCCTCGGCGTCTCCCTCGCCGTCGCGCACGCCGCCTCCGAGGCCAGCGACCTGCCGCTCTTCCGCTACCTGGGCGGACCGAACGCGCACCTGCTGCCCGTCCCGATGATGAACATCCTCAACGGCGGGTCGCACGCCGACTCGAACGTCGACATCCAGGAGTTCATGATCGCCCCGATCGGCGCGGAGTCCTTCTCCGAGGCCGTGCGCTGGGGCGCCGAGGTCTACCACACCCTCAAGAAGGTCCTGAAGAGCCGCGGCCTGTCCACCGGCCTCGGCGACGAGGGCGGCTTCGCCCCGAACCTCGGCTCCAACCGCGAGGCCCTCGACCTCATCGTCGAAGCCATCAAGGAAGCCGGCTACACCCCCGGCGAGCAGGTCGCCCTCGCGCTGGACGTCGCCGCGTCCGAGTTCTACAAGGACGGCAAGTACGAGTTCGAGGGCAAGTCCCGCTCGGCCGCCGAGATGACCGAGTACTACGAGGAGCTCGTCTCCGCGTACCCGCTGGTCTCCATCGAGGACCCGCTGTACGAGGACGACTGGGCCGGCTGGAACGTCATCACCGAGAAGCTGGGCTCCAAGGTCCAGATCGTCGGCGACGACCTCTTCGTCACCAATCCCGAGCGCCTCGCCCGCGGTATCGAGGAGGGCTCCGCCAACGCCCTGCTGGTCAAGGTCAACCAGATCGGCTCGCTGACCGAGACCCTCGACGCCGTCGAGATGGCCCAGCGCAACGGCTTCAAGTGCATGATGTCCCACCGCTCCGGCGAGACCGAGGACGTCACCATCGCCGACCTCGCCGTCGCCGTGAACTGCGGCCAGATCAAGACCGGCGCCCCGGCCCGCTCGGACCGCGTCGCCAAGTACAACCAGCTGCTGCGCATCGAGGAGATCCTCGACGACGCCGCGGTGTACGCGGGCCGCTCGGCCTTCCCCCGCTTCAAGGGCTGAACGCCCTCGTAGGCAGCGTCGTACGTACGTCCCCGTACCCGGTCCCGTACCGTGTGCGGGGACGTACGTACGTATCGGGGAGGCGGACAGATGGCTGTGAAGGACCGTGACCGGTTCTCCACCGCGACCAGGCTGCGGGCGCTCGGTGAGCAGACCGCCGCCCGCGTCTACCGCTCCCAGACCAAACGCCAGGCCCGCCGCTCGCGGCTGACCGGCCGCGCGGCGCTCCTCGCCCTCGTGCTCTGCTCGCTCGTCGTGGCCCTCGCCTACCCCATAAGGCAGTACGTGTCCCAGCGTGCCGAGGTCGCCGATCTGCAGCGCGAGCGCGAGCAGGCCCGCGAGCGCGTCGAGGAACTGCGCGACCTCAAGGCGCGCTGGCAGGACGACGCGTACGCCGAGCAGCGCATCCGGGAACGGCTGCACTACGTGATGCCGGGCGAGACCGGCTTCATCGTGATCGACCCCGACGCGGCGAAGAAGACGCGTACGGACCGGACGGCCGCCGACCGGGCCTGGTACGCCAACGTCTGGGACGGCGTCGACAAGGCCGACGCCTCCGACCAGTGAACTGAACCAGAAGGACACAGAGCCAAGGCATGGAAACGCCCCCGCCGCCCACTTCGCGCACCGAGCCCACCGACGCCGACGTCGAGGCCTTCAAGCAGCAGCTCGGGCGGCCGCCGCGCGGGCTGCGCGCGATCGCGCACCGCTGCCCGTGCGGACAGCCGGACGTCGTCGAGACGGCTCCCCGGCTGCCCGACGGGACGCCGTTCCCCACGACGTACTACCTGACGTGCCCGCGTGCGGCCTCCGCCATCGGGACGCTGGAGGCGAACGGCGTCATGAAGGAGATGACGGACCGGCTCGCCACGGATCCCGAGCTGGCGAAGGCGTACCGGGCCGCGCACGAGGACTACATCGCGCGGCGCGACTCCATCGAGGTGCTCGAAGGGTTTCCCAGTGCCGGTGGGATGCCGGACCGGGTGAAGTGCCTGCACGTGCTGGTCGCGCACTCGCTGGCCGCGGGGCCGGGGGTGAACCCCCTGGGGGACGAGGCGATCGCGATGCTGCCGGAGTGGTGGCGCAAGGGGGCGTGTGTCGTGCCGACGGAAGGGTGAACCGGGGCTTCGGGATGCGCGGCCCGGTGGGGGCGGACCCAAAGGATCGCGCAGTTCCCCGCGCCCCTGAAAGGGGGGTGCGTCGTCGGCCGTCGGGCCGGTGGGGGCTGGTCGCGCAGTTCCCCGCGCCCCTGAAGGACGGGGCTGCGCCCCGGCCCTGACCTTAAGGGGCGCGGGGAACGGCGCAGGCTTGTTAGGGGCGCGGGGAACTGCGCAAGCGGGGGTTCGGGG